>DNOQ01000277.1:483-3355 GCA_003501665.1 Bacteroidales bacterium
CCAGCCAGATCCCTCTCTGTGTAAAAACTTTTCACTGCCATTCCCTCAGGGGTTATCCATGCCTCTTCAGATTGTTGGCCGGATAATTTTACGGAGGGATCTCCTTTCCCGGGAACTATTTCATCCAGATCCTCAATACTGAATTCAGGCCGGTTGAAAGCGACTGGTAAAAATGTCACTGATGGTTCTGCCTGAACTTTTATCAGATCAGGCAGATAAATAAGGTTTTTCCTGTACCTGCTCTTCAGGTTCATTGCTTTCTCTGAAATCTTTTGCTTAATCACTCCTTTTTCAAGGGCTTTAACAAAACCTCCGTAATTCTCAATCTCAAGAAAAAGTTTCCAGGCATGCTTTGCTATAAGATCTGTGAGCTTCTCAATATAATAAGAGCCTCCTGCAGGATCGGCAACTTTTCCAAACCATGCCTCTTCCCTGAGTATCAGCTGCTGATTCCGTGCGATCCTTTCAGAAAATTCATCCGGTTGTTTAAATACTATATCATACGGCTCAACAGTAATCGAATCGGCCCCGCCCAGGATAGCTGACATTGCTTCAGTCTGTGTCCTGAGCATATTTATATAAGGATCATCCGTAGTTTTGTTCAGACGGATTGTGACACTGTGAATTTCCATTTGTGCAGAAACGCCGGTTCCGGATTTGAAAGCATTCATCACAACTGACCAGAGCAGGCGTGCTGCCCTGAGCTTTGCTATCTCAGGGAAATACTCCGGTCCGGTACCAAATGAAAACCTGATTTTGCCTGAAGCAACACCGGGAAAGATATCTCTCTCTGCAAACCTGAAGAGATATTCAACACCCATCGATATTGCAAATGCAAGCTCTGTTACTATATCAGCACCTGCATTTCTGAAATTTGATGAATTGATATGAACTGCACGGAAAAGCGGAAGGGAAGTTGTCATTTGTGCAACTTCAGCCAGGTAATCAAAACCTTTCTCAACAGGGATACAGAGTTTCCCGTTCAGCATAAGCCGGCTCAGCGGATCTGTTTCAACCGCACCGGATATCTTCCCTGATGAATAATCCTTAATAGTGTTGCTGAATGCAGTTAACAGCTCCGTTGCCCTGCCATCAGAAAGAAAATTCAATTCAATGGTTTCAGGGTCTGTATCCTTTAGAAGGATTTTGAAATTATCTGTAGTTATCGAATCCGGATTAGTTATATGAAACCCGATCGAATCGGTTCCGCCTTCAATCAGTGTTAATGCTTTCCGGTTTGCATCTGCATAATCGGTGACCTTAACATCCTGACGGATCTTCCAGTTATTGTTAACTGTTTTTTCCCCTCTGATAAAAGGCATTTCCCCGGGTCTGATATCGATGTATCTCAGATATTCAATATCCTCCAGCCTGTAGAAAGGCATCACGTCAAAGCCCATAGAGGTTTTCCACACCAGCTTATTGTTGAAATCCTCACCTTTAAGATCGGATTTAATTCTGTTCATCCATTCTTCTGTGCTGACCGGTGGAAACAGTTCAAAAAGCTTTGTTCGTTCGGGCATTATATAAATTAGGTGAGGTTTATTTTTCTGCAAACTCCATCAGGTATGTTTTGATGAAATCGTTAAGATCTCCGTCGAGAACAGCCTGGACATTTCCGGTTTCATATCCTGTGCGAAGGTCTTTCACCATTTTGTATGGGTGAAGAACATAAGATCTGATCTGTGAACCCCATTCTATTTTTTTCTTTTCACCCTCTATTTTTGCCTTTTCTTCCATTCTTTTTCTTAGTTCCATTTCATAAAGCTGGGATTTAAGGATCCTCATTGCATTTTCCTTGTTATTGAGCTGTGACCGGGTTTCCTGGTTTTCAATTACTATTCCGGTCGGATGATGTCTCAGACGGACGGCAGTTTCGACTTTATTGACGTTCTGTCCCCCTGCACCGCTGGATCGGTATGTTTCCCATGTGATATCGGCCGGATTTATTTCTATTTCAATATCGTCTTCAACAAGAGGAGAGACAAATACCGATGCGAATGTCGTCTGGCGCTTACCCTGGGCATTGAATGGAGAGATTCTCACAAGCCGGTGAACTCCGTTCTCACTTTTCAGATAGCCATAGGCCTGTTCTCCTTCTATTTCAATAGTTACAGATTTTATACCTACCTCATCGCCTGGCTGAAAATCGAGCTGTCGTGTTTTATAATCGTTCCTTTCGGACCAGCGAAGATACATACGCATCAGCATTGAAGCCCAATCGTTGCTTTCGGTACCCCCCGCGCCGGAATTAATCTTAAGTATTGCACCAAGCTGATCTTCCTCATTCCTGAGCATATTACGCACCTCCAGGTTTTCTATCTGCTCCAGACAATTATAATAGTGTGAATCAAGATCCCGTTCAGTAGCTTCTCCTTCATGGAAAAAATCATTTATCACAGCCAGGTCATCGACAGCTGTGTTAACTTTATCAAATTCATTTGTCCAGCTTTTTAACCGGGAAATGTCTTTCAGGATTACTTCAGCCTGCCTGGGATCATCCCAGAATCCAGGCTGCCGGGATATGTTCTCTTTTTCTTCTATCTGTTTCTGCTTTCCGGCGATGTCAAAGATACCTCCTTAACGCATCACGGCGTCCGTAAAGACTCTTTATCTGTTCGTTTGTTATCATAAAGAAAATTTTGCCAAAGGTAGTTAAAAAACAAAAAAATACCCGCTCCGCTGATGTCATCAGGAACAGGATTTTAGTTTTTAAAATTTGTTATTACTGACTTTCGGGTTCAAATATAAAAATAATTTTGACAAACAAGCAAATATTATTGACAAAAGTGTTATTTTTTTACATTAAAATTTTTAACAGCTATAATTTTAATTCCTTTTGCATCCTGATTTTTTGTATTTATGTCAGCCA
>DNOQ01000350.1 GCA_003501665.1 Bacteroidales bacterium
TCACACGGCAACCTGGGTCATGAGTTCATATCCGCAATCATTCAGGACCGCGATCCTCTGGTAGATATCATTATGGCTCTGAACATGACAGTATCGGGGGTTATCGCACATTCATCGGCACTGAAAAATGGAGAACTAATGAAAATTCCTCAATATAGCTGGTAACAAAATTGCAAGCAGGATCGCCATGGTTTGTCAGAATAAATGGCAACATTTTTTGTCAAAACATGGCATCCTGTTTTTTATAAGATTATTAATAAATGCACAGAACCTGTTTCGCAGTCATTTTACTTTTTCTGTCAAGTGTTCAGAATCTGTTTCCCCAGAATACAATAATGGCTGTTTTCACTGATACTCCCCCAGTGATAGACGGATGGATCAGGGAGGAAATCTGGTCGGGGGCAGCAGTAATTGATGAATTTTATCAAAGGGAGCCAAACACAGGTCAGCCTGTATCGGAAAAAACTGAGTTCCGTTTCCTGATAGATAATAATAATATTTATATTGGAATTCATTGCTTTGATGATCCGGATGGTGTAATTGCCAAAGAACTTGCAAGGGATGTAGGGCTTGACAATGACGATCGTGTTCAGGTAATATTTGATACCTACCTTGATGGACGCAGTGGTTACTGGTTCCAGATAGGTCCGCGCGGATGTATTGGTGATGCACTTATAGATGCAAACGGTAAAGAATTCAATAAATCATGGGACGGCCTGTGGGACGGAAAAGCCAGGCTGACAGATGACGGTTGGCAGGCTGAACTTATTATTCCTTTTAAAACGATGGGATTTAAAAAAGGGGCTGATACATGGGGATTGAAACTTATCAGGTATATCAGAAGAAAATCTGAAATATCTTCCTGGCCTGAAACTTCACTTAATGCCGATAGATTTCAGCTATCAGATGCCGGAAGAATTACAGGTATGGAAAACATTACACAGGGTATAGGACTGGACATTGTGCCGTATGCAACCGGAGGGATAAGAAAAAAACAGGAAAGCAAAGCTGATGTGTTATTTGATGGAGGGCTTGATGCATTCTATCAGATCACACCGGCTCTCAAGGCTGCAATTACAATCAATACCGATTTTGCACAAACTGAGGTGGACGAAAGACAAATTAACCTGACTCGCTTCAATCTCTTCTTTCCTGAAAAAAGGGATTTTTTCCTTGACGGATCAAACTATTTTACTTTCGGAATAAATGGCGACCGTGAAAATACTCATAATAAAGAACTTATTCCCTTCTTTTCACGAAGAATCGGCCTTGATACAGACGGTAATCCCGTTGCCATTAAATATGGTGCAAAATTTACAGGCAAGATTGAGAGATGGAACATAGGGGCTCTTTATATAAAAGACGATAACAGATGGGATAATCCGGGATATTCTGCAGGAAGGATCTCAAGGAATATCGGAAAACAGTCTTCTCTGGGATTTATCGGTACAATCGGAAACGCTTTCTCAGAGGATAGAAATTCAACTGCCGGTATTGATCTCCGCCTGGCAAGTTCGGAAATATCAGGTAATAAAAATCTGATTTATAACCTCTACGGAATAAAGTCTTTTACTTCCGGATTAAAGGGTAAAGATTTCTCTTTCGGAACAGAGATAAACTATCCTAACGACCTGTTTAATTTCAGGGTGGGGTACCTGCAGATCGGATCAAATTTCACTCCGGGACTGGGTTTTGTACCAAGGAAAGATATCCGCGATTTCTATGGAGGTTTTGGTTTCAGCCCGAGGCCAAAAAACTCCAGACTGCTCCAGGTGAAATCAGGATTAAAGTACACTTTTATATCTAATCTTTCAATGGGAGGACTGGAAACGGCACAGATTGACTTTAATTTCTCAGAACTGATTTTTTTAAGCGGAGATATAATTTCAATATCATCCCAGTATAATTTTGAAGCACTGGAAAAAGATTTCAAAATTTTTAATGACTTTTTTATCCCTGCCGATAAGTATAAATTCTGGAGACACTCAATGCAAATTACCTCAGGTAAGCAAAGAAAGTTTTGGGTATCAACAAAAATCGCACCCGGGACTTTTTATTCCGGGACCAGAACTGACTGGTCCGTCCAGACTGGCTATAAGGTATTTGTCCCTTTATTCATAGGCCTGGAATCGGACCGAAGGTATGTAACATTGCCTGAAGGGAAATTCATAACTCAGATTTACCGTATCAATCTGAATTTTCTTTTTAGCCCGAATATTTCGTGGCATAATTTTGCCCAATATGATAACCAGTCTGAAACCATAGGCTGGCAATCCCGGTTCCAATGGATAATCAAACCCGGCAGGGAGATATTCTTTATCTGGAATGCTCCTGCTATCGATCCTATGGAAAGATTTAATCCTGAAGTATATGATACACGGATTAAAATTAAATATACCATCAGATTCTAGATAACATTTAAGTCAATGTTTAATTAAAGTATTAATATCTTAGTTCCTCCTGCTGCAAATCATACCCAAAGGTTAATCCAGGGTATACCAACAATCAATAAGATTACCAGGAAAATGATCCCGAATAAAACCCCGAGCTTCCAGAATGTTCCGGAAGGTATATACCCAAAGCCATACCATATTGGACTTGGTCCGGTTGCATAAGGGGTTAAGATACCCATAAGACCCACAGAAAACAACAGCAGGTAGGTCAGAAGATTAATATCAATTCCGGAAATTCCTTTTGCAGTTACCAGAAACATCATAAAGAGTGCTGCAACATGTGCAGTTGTACTTGCAAAGAAATAATGTATAAAATAAAATGCAAATATAAGGATTAACATAATGACAAACGGATGAAAGGATGATATTGCACTGGTTATTCTGGTTGCGAGCCAGCTTAAAAAGCCAACATTGTTAAGTCCGCCTGCAAGAGTGACCAGAGCTCCGAACCATATAAAGACATTCCATGCTGCTTTATTTGTAAGGATATCTTCCCACGTTATTACCCTGAAAAGAATCATCAGGCACAAAACAATCAATGCTGAAACAGTAGGATTGATATCAAATATCCCTCCGAAAATCCACAGGAATAAAGCCAGAGATCCCAGCAAGATCATAATAATTTCCCGTGCACTCAGGTTTCCCAATTTAGAAAGTTCTTCCGCGGCCCACCCGGGGATGCTTTTTGAAATCTTAACTGAGGGCGGATAAACGACATATGAAAGAAAGGGGACGAGCAAGATAAGAATAATACCAACCGGCAGAAAGTAAAAAGCCCACTGCTGCCATGTCGGAGCCGGCAACCCAACATCTCCCAGTAAACTTACAGCAAGTATATTCGGGGCAAGAGCTGTATAGAACATTGAACTTGTCACACATGTGCTCGCCAATGCCACCCATGACAGATATGAACCTATTTTACGGGGATTTACTTCAGGGGTTGAACCATATATGACCGGAATATTCTTAACAACAGGGAAAATGGTTCCACCGCTTCTTGCAGTGTTAGATGGCATAAAAGGTGCAAGTATAAGGTCGGCAAATGCAATAGCATATCCTAATCCTAATGTTCGTGATCCCATTTTTTGAACAAGTAATAAGGCTATACGCTTGCCTAAGCCGGATTTTTCATAGCCCAGGGCAAACATAAATGCCACAAAAATCAGCCATACAGTCGAATTTGAAAACCCTGATAATCCCCATTTAAGTAATTGTTCCGAAGATAGTTCTCCGGAAGGAGAAGAAGAAGGGCCAACTTTCAAGACACATGCTAAAACCACCCCTGCCAAACCAATAAATGCTGAAGGAAAAGGTTCAATAATTAATCCAATTATGACACTCAGAAACAGGGAAAAATACAACCAGCCATCTTTGCTAAGTCCATCAGGAACAGGCATTAAACTGATTATTAATCCAATAGTAATTATTATAACTAACTTAATTATTTTCTCCACAACTTAAGGCTGATTTAATTGCCCGGATTTTTATTTCAGGGTCACTGTTTATTTGTTAAACACAAATTAACTTAATTTTTGATTACTTATCCGCCGAAATTAATTATACTTTAATAAATTAGTATATTTCACTAAAAAAGATAACAAACAATTGAGATAACAAAAAAAATCAATAAATTAGAAACCAAGCAATTATTAATCAGTAGGTATTGTTTAGCCACCATTTATATATTAAATTAAAGAAAATGAAAACAATAAACTCAGGTTTTAACAGACGGGACTTCATTAAAACCAGTGCAGCAGCAGGATTATATACAGCTACCGCCGGTTACACAAAAGCCATTACTGGTAATAGTCTTCAACGTCCGGTACGCATTGGTTTTGTCGGAATAGGCAGCAGGGGCTCAGGCATGCTCAGAGTTGCCCTCTCAATGGAGAATGTTGAAATCCCCGCTGTTTGTGATATCGTTGAAGAAAAAGTGGAGAGGGCTCAACGGCTTGTAGAAGCGGCAGGACAACCAAAGCCGATAGGATTTACCGGCCCGGAAGATTATAAGAAACTGGCAGAATTAAAAAACCTTGACGCTGTGTTCACGGCCACACCATGGAAATTGCATACCCCGGTAATGGTGGCAGCAATGAAATCGGGTAAATATGGTGGTACAGAGATGCCTGCCTGTGACGGGTATGATGAGGCATGGGAACTTGTTGAAACTTCAGAAAAAACCAAAATGCCCTGTATGCTGTTAGAAAATTATACATATATGCGGAACGTAAAAATGGTTCTCAACATGGTGAGGGAGGGAATGTTTGGCGATTTAACGCATTGTGAAACGGGATATCAGCATGATACAAGATATGTTACTATCAGCTCAACAGGAGAATTACTATGGAGAGCATATGAGCGTGTATTAAACAATACCGGCAACCGTTATCCGACTCATGCCATCGGTCCGGTAGCACAATGGACAAATATTAACCGGGGCAACCGGTTTGAATACCTTGTCTCCATAAGCAGCCGGTCGCTCGGCTTAAGACACTATGCTGCAACGAAATTCGGACCGGACCATCCCACTGCCAAAATGAATTATAAAGTAGGTGACGTAAATACATCTCTGATTCAAACAAATAATGGAATTACCATCACTCTTTACTATGATTCAATGTCTCCCCGCCCTGTCGATTTCATTTACCGTATACAGGGAACAAAGGGAATATATTCAGGTACCCTGAATAAAATATACCTGGAAGGTATCAGCCCCAGGGATCATACATGGGAAGATATGAACACCTACATGGATAAATACGATCACCCACTATGGAAAAAATTTGGTGCGATAGCTGAAAAATCCGGTCATGGAGGAAGTGATTACCTGTGTTTCCGTGCTTTTGTCGAATCAATACGAAACCGTAGCGAAGTACCCATAGATGTATATGATGCAGCAACCTGGAGCATTATTACCACGATGACTGAAGAATCAGTTCTGAATAAGAGCCGGGCTATAGATTTTCCTGATTTCACGCGCGGCCGTTGGCAAGCAAGGAAACCGTTAGCAATAGGTATAATTTAAGATCCGGTTACCCGGCGAAACAAGTGTGTGAAGTCCGTATTTGCCGACTGTAAAACTCATTGCTCCCTGCGCTCAAAGAGGGGCGATCATTTAAACTGGTAATAATACCAAAATGTATTGCCCCCAACTCTTTTTACTTCACTTTCCAGCCTGCTTTTATTTGTAATATTAAGGTTGTAGACTGTTAAATAATTGTTGAACCGCAATTCGGTATCCGGATTTATATATAATCCTCCAAGGTCCGGAAATTCACGAATTGAATATCTAAATACAAGCATTGCTTCCTCAACATGCCTTGGAAGACTTGCATAACCCATCTCTTTCATCTTTTTAACCTCGTTAACAATTGCCCGGAGATCTTTTTGCAGCAATAACCTGGCCAATTTGTATTCAAAAGCTTTTTTGTTGTCCGGATTTGCCCATAAAACAAGGTCTATATTTTGAATATCATCCGGTCTTACGAAGAAATCTTCCCGTGGAAGTAATCTGATTTTTTCTCCAAGCTCAGAATCAGTTTTTATTAACTCTGGATTATAGAGCATATTTTCGAATTTCTCCGCCCATTTCCTGTAATATAGAGTCCTTTTGAACACTTTGATATAACGTTCGGCTATCATGTGGTTCCCATTTATCAAATTCGTTTTTATAAGCAACTTGATATTTTCCGGCCGATATCCATACAATACCATGGATTCGTAAGCGAGGTGATGAGCTTCTCCGATAAGAGCAATAGCATAGTAAAAATAATATGCCCGGTTAAGATTTTCTATTTCGCGAGGTAGCATGAGTGAATTTATCCCAAAATTCTGAGGAGCATGGAACATCCTGCTGCATAACTCGCCTTTTTCAGATAAGGCAAGGTTATAATAGTACTGACAATTGGAATTGGAGGAGTGAAATTTCTCCTGAATCTTGATAATTGCATTCCAGTCCTGCCTGAATACGGATTTCTCTATCCTGAACAGGATCTTAAGATTGTGATCATAATTCTTAACTAAAAATAGTACTGTAACCGGGAATAATATAATAAGGATTGCAATATTAATCAGTGCAGCAGATTTATGATTCAACTTCAGGAATCCATTGATTTTAATCAGTAACGGGAATACAATAATGGAAATACTAAGTATGCTATATGCGACAGGGATACGTGACACATCAAAAACAGGTAAAGGATAAAACAATAACTGTTTGCCGGTCTGAAGGAATATAATCTCTTTATAAACAAAAAAAGTGATGACTGAGATTGAGATTATATACAATGGCAAAAGATATTTATGAATCTTATCTTCATAGATAATGCAGTATACAATAAAAAGAACCAGATAAATAAGGGCAAATGATCCGGCTATATAGTAAAATAACGGGTATAAAGCTGTAGTTATGTAGCGATTTACATTCCTTTTAAAAGATATGGTGACCAGAAAACAGGAAGCTATCAATAAATATCCCAGGCTGTTGTTTATTGAGTGGGTATAACGTATCTGAACAAAAAAAAGAAGTATTACCGGCAATGTTAAGATCAATATTGAAAATGATGCCGGAAACAATTTCCTGTTGATTCTGATAAGCAGAGCAAAAAACAGTATCAGAAAAATTGTATTAATTAAAGATCCATAAAAAGGATAATAGTAAAATTGAGTAATGAAGTTTCCTGCGTATTCAAGCAGTCCTCCCGGTTTTGTTATGTATTTCCGGAGATATTCGTTTGAAAAAATAAACAGCGATTTATTCTCCTGGTATAAAAATATTCCTTCCCCGTACCAGTAAAAGTAAATTATGGAAATTATAAAAAGTAACGCAATTGATAACAGAATTAATAATTTTTCAGTTTTGCGTCCTTCGCTGATAATTTTACAGAACTTAATCATGAAAGATCCTGATTTTATCATTAAGGCATGTAACTGTACGAGTGTTAATTAAAATTATTTACGGTTATTGGCCCACAAAGCTTTTACAGATTCCTTTTTTGATGCCCTGGCAAAGTCACGCGGACCTGTCTTAATCTGTCCTTTCACAAATTCAGGCCGGTTGAAAGTTTTCTCCATTCTTGCATATATAGCAGGATCTTTTTGTGGCAAAACAAATGGCTTTCCGACACTATCAGGAGAGTCAAAGAATGCTATATAGGGTCTGGCAGTTAAACCATCTCCCCTCTTGCTGCTGAAGACAATCCATTTTCCATTAGATGACCATGAATGATAACTTTCCGTTTCATTGCTGTTCAGACTCATTTTATCAGCTTTCAGGTTTTTCAGGTCCATAAGATAAAGATCCGCTTCCCTGTTCCATATGGGAAAGGTCCCATAATCCTGAAGAGTAAAGATAAGGTATTGACCATCAGGAGATACAGTTGGGAAGGAGATACTTTTACCTATCTCACGGGCATTGAATACAATCTCGGTATTTCCAAATGTTCCGGATTCCTGATTGAAAGATTTTCTCACCAGGTCATACTTTACATTTTTAATATCAAAGTTCTCCCCTACCTGATCTGTCCGGCAATAATATAGTAAATTACCATCCGGAGACCAGTAAGGAAATGTCTCCATATATAAACTATCCTTCATTCCGCAAAATGATATCTCATTACTCCTTGTATCATAAACTACAAGTGAAGAATAAAGGTCATAGACATCAATATTTTTTTCAGGACGCATATGAAAAGACTGTACAGTCTTATTGGAGGAAAATGCCACGTAATTACCCGACGGGTGCCAGGAAGGGTATACAGCATTGGCAGTCATTTCCCCGGCTTGCAAATCCCTTCTGATCAGATCTTTCCCGTCAAAGAAATAGGTTCCGCCGACCGATCCGCGGACATGTAGCAACAACTTATCAGGATCATTCCGGGAAAAAGAGTGACAATTAATACAATTGTCATTAAGCAGCTGGTTTTCAACCACAGATTTTTTTCTGAAACTCTCCGTTGATCTCTGTTCAATCTTTAATTCGCGCCAGAATTCATATCCGGGATAGAGTAAGCGATAACACAGATACGGATCAACAGATTCATTGCTTATATTAATATAAAATGGGTTAAACCGTATAAACTTTCCCTCATTATCTTCTGAAATAACGTAAATTTCAATTTTACCTCCCCGGTTAGCTGAAAGGATTTTTCTCCATGACTTTTTGGGAATGCGAACTATACCGCTTTTTGAATTCATTTCGATAGTTAATCCATTTGAAGATTTAACCCTGACTTTAAAGAAGTCTCCATCCTCCCGAATAATAAAATTCATTGGAGCAATATTCCAGGGAATTGTTACTCCTGAATAATCAGGTTCAATGACCGGTTCGCGATCCAAAGAAGAGATATTAGAATAATTATCTGTATTACAATGGGAAAGAAAGAAACAGATAATAAAATACTTCAATATTCTCATAACAGTTTTCGTCGGATTCATGTTTTCAAATATAAGGCATATTTTATGATTATTGAACTTATAATTGTAAGATAACCAGAATCGTCCCGTATACCTTGTTAAGAGAAATCCTCTCCGGTATCCTGGATCAATCAATCCGGAAACTGGACGAACTGTTATCGTGCTAACAGGTTTTATAAAAATCATCCCCGGAAAAACAACAGGCATCTGATCGAACGTTTACGTTTAATGGTCGTATTCTGTTTCAAAATTTTATTCGTAACTTTTCCTGGTTATATTATACCGGAAATACAAGATGCAGTCAGTTCTGTATATATTATTCGCATGTTTTCAACAGGTTTGAATTATGGAAGAGCTGGCCAAAAAAATTAGACTTGGAGATAAGCATGCCTTTGAACTGCTCTTCTATAAGTATCATGTAAGTCTTTGTAGATTTGCTAACAAGTTTCAACAAGATCCCGAAGAAGCAAAAGAGATTGTCCAGGAAGTCTTTACTAAAATATGGGAGGAGAGGGAGGATCCTAACAACACGACACCCTTAAATCACCGGAAGCTTAATTAGTGTTTGTCTTTAAAGT
>DNOQ01000527.1 GCA_003501665.1 Bacteroidales bacterium
TCATATGCCCAGGAGCGGAATAGAAAAGAACTATTTGAGCCTTTCTCGTGACCTGCCGCTGATCATTGCTGACTCAGTAGGACTGAGGAGCCACGAGGTGATGGAGTTCCTTATCAGCAAGGGATATGCCAACATAGCGAATCTTGCTGGAGGGATAGTGGAGTGGGAGCAGGATGGCATGCCACTTAAAACAGATCTTTCTGAACAACTGAGCGGCTCATGCGTTTGTCAGTTGAGGCCAAGAAATAAAGGGTGAGGCAATAGGCAACAGGCAGTAGTGAAGAATTAAGAATTAAGAATTAGGAATTAAGAATTAAGAATTGATAATCAGTATATTAGGTTGAGGCAGAACCTGCGGCGGCTTTACAGACTTTTGACTTTACGGACTTTTGACCTTGTAGACCTTCAGACCTTAAGACATTAACAGATAACTGAAAACAAATGAAGATATTGATTCTATGCACGGGAAACAGCTGCCGGAGCCAGATGGCTCACGGCTTCCTGCAGTCGTTTGACGAAAAGCTTTACGTAAGATCAGGCGGCACCGAACCGGCTGCGCAAATCAACCCCAAAGCCGTGGAGGTGATGGCTGAACTCGGAATTGATATAAGTCATCATACACCTCATCTGGTGGACGAATATCTTGATAAGGAGTGGGATTATGTGATCACGGTCTGTGACCATGCCAATGAAACATGTCCGGCTTTCTTTGGTAAGGTAAAGCATCGTCTGCATCTGGGGTTCGAAGATCCTTCACACGCCACCGGTACGTCTGAATTCGTTCATGGAGAGTATTTGCGGGTTCGTGATGAAATTCACGAGACCTTCCTGGAATTTTATAATGAGAACCTGAAAAACATTAAATGAACTTTATATCTGCTCTGCTGTAATCTGTGTCCGTACCAGCTGCGTCACCTGTTACCCGGATAAAGAATCAATGTTTTATAAGTCGCAATTCAGCTGAATGGAAATGCTAATATCATTTATGAATTTTTCAGTTATCTCTTTTAATTCTTTAACCTTGTCGATGTTAATACAATAACAAGTTTTTACTCCTTCTGTTGTACCGGTTATCAGCCCGGCTTCCTTTAATTCTTTCAGGTGTTGGTTAACAGTTGTTCTGCTTAGAGGCAACTCTTCTGCAATATCGCCGGTAATACATGTCCTGGTTTCAGCAAGATATTCAAGAATAGCGAGCCTTGCCGGGTGTGCCAGAGCCTTGTACAATTCGGCTCGTTTCTGAGATTCTTTACTGAACAATTCGTTTTTAGCGTATGCCATATTCTTTGCACTAAACTATTAATACTTTGCAGGAAATTTGTTTCCGGATATATTCTGCATCGGCGGTCAATTAAAGAGTAGCCTCCGAATGCTTTGTCTTCCGGCTTATTATTCTTTTGATGTTAGAACCTGCGGAAATTTACCACTTGTACTATTGGCAATTTTTACCAGGGTGAGCATTACAGGTACCTCAACCAGAACCCCCACAACAGTTACCAGGGTTGCCCCTGAATTTAACCCAAATAGCACTATTGCCACAGCAACCGAAAGCTCGAAGAAATTGCTTGCTCCAATCATGGCTGCAGGCGCTGCAATGTCATGTGTTAGTTTCCATCTGTAGGACCAGCCATATGCTATGAAAAATATAAAAAAGGTTTGAATGACAAGTGGAATTGCAATCAGCAGGATATTCAAAGGATTCTGTAAAATTACATCACCCTGGAATGAGAAGATAATGATCAATGTAAGTAATAATCCTGTTATGGTTGTACTTGTGAACTTCTTCAAGAAAACCTTTTCGAAATATTCAATTCCTTTATGGTTGAGGACCACACGCCTGGTTAACATTGCTGATACCAGTGGTATCACTACAAATAGTATGATTGAAAGCAGAAGAGTGTTCCATGGAATTGCGATTCCTGTTATTCCCAGAAGAAAACTAACAATTGGTATAAAGGCAATTAAAATTATCAGATCATTAATAGCAACCTGCACAAGTGTATATGCAGCGTTTCCCCTGGTAAGGTGGCTCCATACGAAAACCATCGCTGTGCAAGGTGCTGCTCCCAGCAGAACCGCTCCTGCAAGGTATTCTTTTGCCAGTTCTGCGGGGATAAATGCTTTAAATATCACATAAAAAAACAGCCAGGCTATCCCAAACATCGTGAATGGTTTAATTAGCCAGTTAACGGTCAGAGTTACCGTAAGACCCTTAGGCATCCTGACGGCGTTAACAATGCTCCCGAAATCAATCTTAAGCATCATGGGGAAGATCATGATCCAAATAAGGATAGCAATAGGAATTGAAACATTGGCGTATTCCAATTTACCCAGCACTTCAGGAATCGCCGGAAGCAATTTACCCAAAGCTATTCCGGTAACAATGCATAATGCTACCCAAATACTAAGATAGCGGTCAAAAAATGACATCTCTTTTATCTTGCTCATAACAATTTCAATTATTTATTTACAGCTATATCATCCCTTGTCTGGCTTTTCTGCATAGACGGTAATGCTGTAAATTCCGGTATTTGATTTTCTGAAATGAGTTAATTCTGTCGGATTCAAATATTTAAGCATTATTTCATCAGGTAAATTAATGATTTTCTCTTTTTGAACTTTGATATTTTTAAGTCCCGCGACCTTAATACGCCGGAGGTAATCATCAATTTCAATTGCACCGGATACGCATCCTGCATACATTTCTGCCGCTTGTTGAATTTTTTCCGGCAGGGTTCCCCTGATAACAACATCAGAAACTGACAAATGGCCTCCTGGTTTAAGTATCCTGAATATTTCAGAAAATGCTTTGTCTTTATCAGGAACAAGGTTCAGGACACAGTTACTTATTACAACGTCCGCTATTTCTGATTCTATTGGCATATCTTCAATGTCACCAAGTCGGAATTCCACATTGTTATAACCAAGCTTTCCTGCATTTTTTATTGCCTTCCCGATCATTGCTTCAGTCATATCAACTCCGATTACTCTGCCATTTTCACCAGTCAGTGCTCTTGCCACGAAGCAATCATTCCCTGCTCCTGAGCCGAGATCTACAACTGTATCCCCTTTTTCTATCATAGCGAACTCTGTTGGTATTCCGCATCCAAGATTAAAATCAGCTTCAGGATCATAACCTTCAATGTCTTTATAGCTCTCACTGAAAACGGTGTAATCAACACTATCTCCGCAACAAGACGGACCGCAGCAGGAACCATCTTTTTCTACCAGATTCTGATTCGCAATCTGTCCGTATTTTTCTTTTACTATTTCTTTTGCATCTTTCATATTAGTCAGGTTTTTTGTATTGTCTCAGCCATCTGAGGTCGGTTAACTATCAATAGAGATGTGACGGATTCAGGGCCGCACACTATGGTGGGGCATCACTATTAGGGTTCAAACATTTCGACTTTCATAATTGACGATATAGTAATAGCGCAAATATACTTTAAATTTAATTACAACGTATATATACGTCACTTACTATTAAAAGTTTTCATTTAAGTCAATTCCTGCTGTCTGATAAACATTCACATCCGTGTTTTAAGCGTGTACCCATACCTGAGCCTGACAACCGTGGATTTGGTTTTGCGCAGTTTTTTACTGGACCCTCAGATGCAAACCATATATGGCAGATTATATCAGACAATTATATTTTTCTGACCATTCATCGGCCAGAGACTTCCTGGCAAACGAATAAGAAACAGGGTTAATCGAATAAGTTGTCTCTCGATTGAATATTATTTTCTCCTGAACAGCCGGGGAATGAATTTCGGAACCTCTTTCTGATAGGTTGAGTAATCAGGGTATTTGCCGCTGCTGATCTTCTCCGTCATGATTGAGCTGCCAATGAACAGGATCACCAGCAGAACCGGGCCGATAAGGGTGAAGTTGATCCATTGGCCTGAAGCAGCCACACTGAAGAGATAGAAGCTGATCCATATAGCCTGTTCGGAGGCGAAGTTGGGGTGACGGACATGTTTCCACAGCCCTTCGGTGAGGAATCCTTTCCGGAGCGATTCGCCAAGTGCCTCGTCAGATTCATCAGGGCTTTGCTTTGCTTTCTGGAACCTGAACTGCTGGTTGTCTGCGATGGTCTCGGTAATTATGAACATCAGCATCAGCATTGCAGCAATGAGGTCAGTCAAACCCAGAGGGGCATCGCTGTAGAGAGCTGCCATCAGCAGCGGAGTGGAGAAGAGCAGGATAAGCAGGTTCTGATAGAATGAGATGAAGAACAGGTTGAACAGTCCGAACCTTAGCCTGCCCTTAAGTGCGGGGTTATCTCTCAGGATCTTCCACCTGTAATCTTCCTCTCCCTGCCATGGGATAATACTGTAACCACCCTTGCGATAGAAGTTAAAACTCAGCCTTAAACCCCACATTGTCACCAGTG
>DNOQ01000272.1 GCA_003501665.1 Bacteroidales bacterium
GACATAATGTTGAACAGACCATAACTCTTTACGATGTAGATCACTTCATGATGTCGGGAGTCCCAAATACCGCTTTTACTGAAGCAACAGCATTCATCTTCCAGAAGAGAGACCTGATGCTCATTGGAATGAAAGAGGATAATCCCGAAAAAGAAAAAATGGAAATTCTTGATAATGCATGGTCACTTATGGAAATCATGGGAGTCGGTATGGTCGATATGAAGATGTGGAAATGGATGTATGAGAACCCGGAGGCTACTCCCGCACAGCTTAAAGAAACAGTGATCAATATTGCAATTGATACGTGGAATAAATATTTTGCACCGGTACTGGGTGTTAAAGACTCACCGGTTCTCGCCATTTACTCACACATGATCAATTCACCTCTTTACCTCGCCAATTATTCATACGGACACGTAATTCAATTCCAGATTGAAGAATACCTGAAAGGGAAAAACCTGGCCGGGGAGATCGACCGTATGTATAAAGAGGGACGTCTTACTCCGCAGCAATGGATGCTTGGAGCTGTCGGTTCAAAAATTTCAACAGAACCATTACTCAAATCACTTGATAAAATACTTAAATAGAATGAAGATAAAAATCGCCGATTATCCCACCTTTAACAAGGAATGGGATAAAGAAAAAACAGAAGAAAAGACAAATAAAATATTGATGAAAATTGGCAGACTGCAGCATAAAATGTATGCACAGAATAAATACAGCCTGCTGATAATATTCCAGGGAACAGATGCTTCAGGTAAGGATGGCGTTACCAAAGGACTTTTAAAATACTGCAATCCCATCGGATTTGAGGTTGACAGCTTTAAAAAGCCCACGGAAGAGGAATATGCTCACGACTTCCTGTGGAGAATACACAAGATCTCCCCCCGTAAAGGGACAACCCATGTTTTCATAAGATCCCATTATGAAGATATTCTTGTTCCGTCTGTTGAAAAATATATTCCCGCAGATGTTATTGAAAAACGATATCAGCTGATTAATGATTTTGAAAGACTGCTTGAACATAACGATACCAGAATTGTCAAATTCTTCATGAATGTTTCAAAAGAAACACAGGAAGAACGACTCCTGGAACGTATTGAAATGAAGGAAAAACACTGGAAGCACAAAGATGGCGACTGGTCTACCCGTGAAAAATTTGATGAATATCTTGAGGTTTACGAAAGAATTATCAATACCTGTAACGAGATACCCTGGCATATTATACCTTCCGACAAAAACTGGCAGAAGCTTTATGCTGCTGCCGAAGTGGTTCTAAAAACTCTTGAGGAGATGGATCTCAAATGGCCGGAACTTATTACAGAGAAATTCGCTAAGGGAAAACAATAGTTGCCGGGTTAATGCCGGTTAGTTACCACTGAATCCCTTTTTAAGGCAGGCTTAGGTCGCAGGATTGTGTCTGAGGAATCTGTAAACTGAGACAACGGTCACAATTATTATGGCAACTGCTGCTGTGATGACTATTGAGCGGTAATCTTCATGTCTTTTCAGTATTATCCCGATAAATGCCCATATGACTGATAATCCTGCAAATGGATTAATCAGACGGTAAATTGCAAGTGCTGCAATAACGCTTCCTGCCGAGATCATAATAATTGTCCATACCTCTTCTGAAATGCCAAATCCGTTCCAGCTATAATGGACCAGCAATGCCGTCACATTAGCGATGGTGGCGATACATATCCAGCCGAGATAGATACCAAATGATGCTTTTATGATACCAGGAGGTAAATTCAGTATCCTCAGATTGATCAGGATCAATGTTACCAGTAATCCGGCCATAACCAGTAGCGAAAGAGGAAGCTGCCCATAATGCCAGAAGACGATCCACAATGCATTTAACACACAGCTTATCCCAAAAAGCCATCCAATGTCCGTTATAACAACCTGGTTCGATCCTTTAAACTGAACGATACAATATACTATCAGAAGAAGATATATAATTCCCCATATTGAGAATGTCATACCTGCAGGAACAAACAGATTTGGAAATGAGTCAGAAAGCTCTCCGGTTGTCTTATTATTAAGGGGCAGAGCATTGGCAAGATAGTTCATCACTATCATTCCTGCGAATAAGATTATATTCAGATACTTTATCATTACGGTATAATTTTGTTTAAATATCGTATCAAAACTACTTATTTTTTTTCTGATACGCCTCCTGTAAAAATATAACCCAACCTCTGAAGCAGTTGTAAGGCAGGGATCTGATTGAAATGATCTTCTTTGAAACCTGTGGCGTTCATATTATCATTCTACTATTAATTCCTTTATCTAAAATCCTGGAAAAGATCTCATCCATTGAAAAAATTATCTTTTTTCCAATTTCCCGGATTATTGATTATATATTCCGTAATCCGGTGATAGGATTTTTCATCACGAATAATGTGTTCGTAATAATTGTGTTGCCATAATGATCGGGTTTCAAAATTTTGAATCCCTACGGTATTATGCCGAAACCATTTTGTAACCCCGATTTTAAATCCCCGGACAATTGATCCGATGGAATGCGGGATGATTTTTTGATATTCATTTTTGGGGGATTGATGTAGGGGTTCAAAATTTTGAACCCCTACATTTCCAACCGATTCACATTGTAAACCGGGTTTAATCAATTCAATAATACCATGTACATGATTTGGCATTATAATATATTCGTGCAAAACAACATTCGGAAAATGTTTTGGGATTTCCAACCAACAATTATCGGCGATTTTTCCGGCATCATTCAACACCATTCTGGGATGTTGATGAATGGATCCAGGATTTTGAACCCCGACGACGATTTCCCCAAATAAACACTTTCGATCCCTAATACAAATTGTGATAAAATACAATCCTGCCTTCGAATAATCATATCCTTTTAGACGAATGCTTCGGCGGTGGTGGATATTAGGATTGTAATTATTCATTTATTATCCTGGTTAAAAAATCTATTAAATAATCTCTTATTTTGGCATTTCAAAATCTTTTCCGGGTCGTGCGATCTTAAGGGGTAACTTTACAAATTTAAGCTATTTCGTATTTATAACCAGAATTTGAGGAAATGTCTTCAGACCTTTCAATAATTCAATTCTTACATTTGTATTTCTTTAAAATATCGATCATTTTACATATTTTTGATATCTGACTAAAAAATATTATTATGAAGAAAGCATTAGTTTTTATTTCTCTTATGGTTTTAACTATCATTTTTACCATATCAGCTATCGCCCAGAAATCTAGCTACTCAGGTACCTGGAAGCTCGACAGGACAAAATCCGTTGTTCCGGAATATACACCTGTCCTTACCCGGATTACTGTCACAATGAAAGCAGACAGTATATTTACTAAGCGTTATTACGACATCGGCGACGGAAATGAATATCCTTTTGATGAAAATCTGCCTTTGAACGGCACCAACGTCAGTATCACAATTTATGACATGCCCAGAAAAACAAATGTGACATGGTCTGATATAGAT
>DNOQ01000349.1 GCA_003501665.1 Bacteroidales bacterium
GGCCATATATTTTATAAACAAGCTGTGTAAACCCCGAGCAATCCATACCCGACGGAATACGCCCTCCCCAGATATATGGACTGTTTATGAATTTCATTGCTATATCAGCAAGTGATTCATTATGGGTTAAATAATTATTATTGAATTCATTACAGGTAGTATATCTGTCACTGCCCACCTTAAATGATTTTTCCTCGAAATCGGGTTCATATATCTCACAGCCGGCTTCGAGGATGATCTTTGTCCTGTCTTTTTTGTAACACAGCAACGACCTGTTCAGCACCATACCTTTTGATTCATCAGTTTCAGGAGTCTGTAGAAGATGATTATTATCAATCCAGCCGGTGTATGAGTCAAACAGAGTTTCAATTTTCATCCAGTGCCCGGCACGGTCAAGTATATGATATTTCTCCCCGAACAGTATCTGGCTCAGCATTTCTGCCCTGTGTGTGGGTCCCGACCGGAGAGGGACAAATACATTCTCACAGATATATTTTTCCATAGCATTGCCTTATATGGTTCAAAAGTAATAAATAAAAAGCTCAGTCCATTTTCAAGTTGGCAGTTGGCAGTTGGCAGTTGGCAAAAAGCTCATCGCTCACAAGCCTTCGCTGAAGCTACGGCTTGCAAAGCCGCTCACCGCTCATCTCTCACTGCTCATCTCTCACCGCTCACCGCTCATCGCTCAATGCTCTGCTTTGCCAGCCGAAGCTGTGGCGAAGGCTGGAGCTCTTCGCTCTTAGCAACCAAACTTCTTTTTTGATATTGATTAAGCAAATTATCCCTATTTTTACCTGCAAAAAGTGGTTTACTGATGTCAGTTAAAGCGACTATTGCAGAAAGATTTCCGAAACTGAGAAAGGAACTGGAGTATTTTTTAATATTCCTGATAAGTATTATCACCGTAGTTGTTATTCTTACCTTGAAAAGAGGATTTGGCTTCAGGGAAGTGGCCGGAACGATAATAGTCGTTTCAATCTTCTATCTGGTATTATACTTTTTTCTCCGGCAGTTCAGACAGGAAGTATTACGGGTTGTACTGAAAACTTTTTTCATTCTTCTCGCAATACTGACTTTCCTGATTTTAACAAGGGTTGTTTTAAGTCTTCAGACAAAGAACATAATATTGATTGTCCCGTTTGCAATAATACCCGTCATTATCAGGACATTCTATGATGCAAGACTGGCTCTTTTCATTCTTCTTGTAACGATCATGTTTGCCGGATTCATTATACCGGACCCGTTCACCTTCATTCTGATCTCCTTTATTTCGGGAATGGTGGCAATTTTCACACTTACGAATAATTTCAGGAAGTCAAGATTATTGTTTACGTCTTTGATGGTAATAATAAGCAATATAATATTATATTTTGGCATATTATTGATGCAACACGGCGCTGCTGTTGAATTTGATCCTTATGATTTCATTATGCTTGCAGGTAACGGATTCCTGATACTTTTAAGCTATCCGCTGATATTACTGTTCGAACAGGAATTCCTTCTGGTATCTGATACAACACTTCTTGAGCTGGCAGATATCAATCAGACTCTTTTGCGGAAACTGGCTGTTGAAGCTCCCGGTTCATTCCAGCATTCGCTTCAGGTTTCGAATCTGGCNNAAAATTGCCAAACCGGCATTCTTTATCGAAAATCAGAAAGAAGGAACAAGCCCTCATGATACAATGGATCCGAGAGAGAGCTCAAGAGTAATTATCAACCATGTGAAGAATGGTATTGTACTGGCTAAAAACTACAAGATACCTGTTCCGGTAATTGATTTCATCAGGACCCATCACGGTACTACTATAGCCTACTACTTCTATAAAAAATTTATGGATATGCATCAGGGAGATGCAGTAACAGAGAAGGTATTTGCATATCCGGGGCCCAGACCATTTTCGAAAGAGACAGCGATAGTAATGATGGCTGATGCAGTTGAAGCATCTTCAAGAAGCCTTAATAAATATACTGAAGAGAATATCAGCGACCTTGTCGAAAGGATAATATATCTGCAGGAGCAGGATGGTCAGTTTGCAGATGTTCCCATTACTTATAAAGATATGTCGGATATCAAGAATGCTTTCAAGAAGCGACTTACCAATATTTATCATGCAAGGATAGCCTATCCGGAGAGGATCTAACGCATGTCGATAATTTCAACACCTTTATATTTTTCGGGGTAAAAAGTGAACATCCCGCGTTCTGCGGATTGTCTGAGATTATATTCCTTTACAAGAAAAGTAACGGTAATGCCGTCCCTTCTCTTGTATTCAAAGCTTATCAGGTCAAGGGAAGGTTTTCTGATAGTAAGTCTTACTCTTATAAGTTCATTTTGTATTTCATCGGGATAAAGATCGACAATGTATGAATCTTTTCTTTCTTCCACCAGCCTGCATTTATATCCCTTCTTATACATCGTAAATACAGATGAAGGGCGGGTGTCGAAAGAATCACTTTTTTTATCAGGCCGGGTAATTGTCACTTCTTTTTCAGCAGGCAGATAGCTCCATGATGTCTCTCCGTTATACCAGATTATATTATCCTGAAGGTCAAGTTTGTAATTATCCCCGCTGAGAATTACTGATCCCGAAATTGTATCTTTTCTTTTTTCAACCTGATCATCGGTAATTAAAATGAATTTCATTGAGACTGAAGGTGCTTTTGAGGCTGTTGATGAAAATTTATCAAGTATGCTGATGGCCATGGGATCACTCTGTCCTGAAGCAATAAGTGTGATGATCAGTAAAACATGTATATAAAAGAGTTTCTTCATCAATACCATTTATTCAAGGCTCCTCAAAATCTGTTCCAAAGCAATAAAATCTGTACACAGAACATCTCTGGCCTTGCTGCCTTCAAAGGGTCCGACTATCCCTGCAGCTTCGAGCTGATCGATGATCCTTCCCGCCCTGTTATAACCAATTGAGAGTTTTCTCTGGATCAGTGAGGTGGATCCCTGCTGGTGCTGGACAACAAGCCGTGCCGCATCTTCGAACATAGGATCTTTCTTCTTCATATCCACATCGGGGATGCCTCCTTCATTATCATCTATGTATTCAGGCAGATGCATTGCATCGGGATATCCCTGCTGAGATCCTATGAACTCTGTAAGCTCTTCAATCTCGGGGGTGTCGATAAATGCACATTGCACCCTTACCGGTTCTGCACCTGATGAAATGAGCATATCACCGTTCCCGACAAGCCTGTCGGCACCGGTTACATCAAGTATAGTACGTGAATCGATAGATGAGAAAACACGGAAA
Organism: Bacteroidales bacterium; assembly: GCA_003501665.1. Taxonomy (GTDB): domain Bacteria; phylum Bacteroidota; class Bacteroidia; order Bacteroidales; family VadinHA17; genus LD21. Next base: position 3,264 of record DNOQ01000349.1, read on the forward strand.
GCAATCCTTGTCGGAAAGTTTGCTTTGATGAACCCGGTAATAATATTGGTTGTCGGACGCTGGGTTGAAATGATAAGATGAATCCCGATAGCCCTGGCAACCTGTGCCAACCTGCCTAAAGGCCCTTCTATTTCTCTTCCTGCAGTCATTATAAGGTCGGCAAACTCATCTATTATCAGGACAATATAAGGAAGATACCTGTGTCCTTTTTCCGGATTAAGCCTGCGGGTTATGAACTTCTCATTATATTCTTTTAAATTTCTTGCCTGTGCAGCCTTAAGGAGCTCAAGCCTGTTGTCCATCTCAATACACAAAGAATAAAGAGTTTTAATGACTTTCTGCGTATCGGTAATGATTGCATCTTCTTCACCCGGCAGTTTAGCCAGATAATGACGTTCGATCTTCGAGTAGAGGGGTAATTCAACTCTTTTTGGATCAATAAGTACAAACTTCAGCTCAGCAGGATGTTTCTTATATAAAATTGAAGTGATTATTGCATTCAGACCGACCGATTTGCCCTGACCTGTAGCTCCTGCAACGAGGAGGTGAGGCATTTTCGTGAGATCAACTATATAGGGATCATTTGTTATTGTCCGTCCAAGTGCAAGTGCAATATCATATTTCGATTCCTGGAATACCCTGGAAGAGATTAGAGAACGCATGGATACTATTTCAGGCTTTTTATTCGGGACTTCAATACCCACGGTTCCTCTTCCGGGTATCGGAGCTATTATCCTGATACCCATTGCGGAAAGATTGAGGGCAATATCATCTTCGAGGGATTTGATACGTGCCAGCTTAACACCTCTTTCCGGAATTATCTCATATAAAGTGACAGTAGGACCAACAGTCGCCGAAATATGTTTAATACTGATCTTGTAATCACCAAGGGTCTTGATTATGTTCTCCTTATTCTCAACTACTTCGTTATTGTCGAAGGCGCTGATTGTTCTGTGTTCCTTCAGAATGGAGACGGGAGGGAATTTAAAATGTGAAAGATCGAGGCGGGGATCATAATTCTCCATTATCTTTTCCACCTCCTCATCTGGCAGAAGATCGTCAACCTCAGGTTTGTTAACAGATATGTCTGCCCTTTTATCCTTCACACGAAATGTCTGGTCATTATCGAGATCATGAATCAGCGAACCGGTCCCGGATGGTATTATAATCCTTTTGCCATAATCATCATATTCTTCTGAATCATCAACTTTTGTTCTGTTATCTATCTGAAAATCAATATTTCTGCGCTCCCTAATGTCCTTATAAAGAAATTCTGTTCCGGGCTCTTTACCTGTTTCTGTTCCGGTAACAAATTCCGTTTCTTTCTTCTTTGATCTTAAGAAAGAAAGAAATGCAGGTAGTCTTATTCCAAAAGCTGACAGAGGAACTTTCAATGCAAAAATCAGATAAATCAAGGTCAGCAGGATCAGGATAATGGCTGTTCCGGGTTTGCCGGTAAATGCATTAAGCCAGTTTATGACATGATACCCGTGAGCACCACCCGGACCACCAAAAAGGTAACCATCTGCTTTTCCGAAAAGATAACTAAGAATAAGCGATACAATTATTGTTGCAAAAGTAAATTTTGCTGCCAGGCTCCAGAACTTTATTTTGGGAAATTTCAAAAGATATAGCCCGAGAGATCCGATGATCATGGGAATGAAAAATGCTCCCAGGCCAAAACCGTTGCTGATCATCATTTTTGCGAGGTAATACCCGCTCTTTCCCGACCAGTTCCTTACTTCAACCTCAGGGCCGGAAACTATTGCTGACCCGGGAATGCTCTGATCCGTTTTCCACCAGATCAGATAGGCAATAAATGCAAGGAGTAAATAAATGGCAAAACCGGTTATTACAATCCCGGTAATGAATCTCATCCTCTCATCAGTGAAGAATGATTTATTTTTACCGTTCTTTTTTGCACTCTTATCAGATTTCTTAGACACGTCCTTGTCCTCCGCTAAATCACATGCTTACAAATTTGTTAATGATATTATCTATGTCCTTCCTTGATATCTTATGATATTTATCTTTCCTTTCAAAAAGTTTGTCGGGGATATCTTTTTTATAAACTGTTTCGGCTTCGAAATGCAATTCGGTATCATTCATTACAAAGAAGAATTTCATAAGGACTCCGTGAATTTCGCTGAAAGGAGTGGCAGCATTGGGATTCTTTACTTTTATTTCGTCGGTATACCAGACCCTGTAAACTTTTGTTCTGTCGTGGGGAAAAGTAATTTCTGCTGATTTACAGTTAAATCCGCAGATAGTTGCTGTTCCGGGTATTCTATGGATCTCAATTCCTTCCATTGCTTCGAATCCCGGATAATTTTCACCGGCCGGGGCAGAATAGTAATATTTGAAACCAAGAAGGTTGATATATGTATCAAAAATGCCAGTCTCGGGATTTGAAAGATTCAATATTCCCGAATTGCCGAAAGGTGCAGAGATGTTAAAAAGAATTTTATTATCCTTAAAGGAAACGATCAGATTTCTGGGCATAATTTCCTTTGGCATGAAGCCTACATCACCACTATAACTGATTGAATAATGAATTTCGCCCTGATCTATGTTTTTGCCACCTGTATGGATACAGGAAATTCCTGTTACAGCAAGAAATGCGGCAATTAACAATGATGAACAGACTCTCACTTATCCTGTTTTTAAGAATTTGTAAAAATAGCATTTTTTTGTAATATATTTGCACCTTTAATAATAACTGTAAGTACTCTAAGTACTCTAAATACTTTAAGTACTCAAAACTTCTTCTGATGAACCCAAATCTCAAAAACCGTCATTTTCTCAAACTTCTTGATTTTACACCCGGAGAAATACAATACCTTCTTGATCTGGCAATACAGCTGAAGGAAGAAAAAAAATCCGGCAGGGAGGTACAGAGGCTTAAAGGGAAAAACATTGCACTGATATTTGAAAAAACCTCCACCCGTACAAGATGTGCATTTGAAGTTGCGGGATTTGACCAGGGAGCAAACATAACTTATCTTGGTCCCGGTGGTTCTCAGATCGGTAATAAGGAATCAATGAAAGATACAGCGAGGGTTCTTGGAAGAATGTATGACGGGATTGAATATCGCGGTTTCGGGCAGAAGCTGGTTGAGGAACTTGCTGAATATGCCGGAGTACCTGTATGGAACGGTCTGACAAATGAATTCCATCCCACTCAGATACTGGCCGATTTTATGACTATGATCGAACATTCGGATAAACCCCTTAATAAAATGGTGCTATGTTACCTTGGAGATGCCCGGTTCAATATGGGTAATTCGCTCATGGCAGGGTCGGCAAAGATGGGAATTGATTTCAGGATAGCTGCACCTGAAGCATTTCAGCCGGGTAAGGAGCTGGTCGGAAAATGCAGAGCTGTTGCATTGATGACAGGTGCAAAAATAACAATTACGGAAAATATTGATGAGGCTGTGAAAGGAGCTGATTTTCTTTATACAGATGTGTGGGTTTCAATGGGAGAACCTGAGAATGTATGGGAAGAAAGAATAAAACTTCTGAGACCATATCAGGTAAATTTGCAGGTCATAAAAATGACCGGTAATTCTGATGTGAAGTTTCTTCATTGCCTCCCTGCATTTCATAACAGGGACACAAAAACAGGAGAGGAGATATTTTTGAAATATGGTCTGGATGGTATGGAAGTAACTGAGGAAGTATTCGAATCGACACATTCCATAGTATTTGATGAAGCTGAAAATCGCCTTCATACCATCAAAGCAGTAATGGTGGCAACACTTGGGGATTATTAGGATTACCCACCCTGCTCTCTGATCTCTCAGCTCTGCGCCCTGCTTTGCCATCCGAAGCTGTAGCGAAGGCTGGAGCTCTGCCCAATTACGCAATAAGTTCCTTTACAAAATAGAAAGTTATAACCAGCGAGGCTGCAAGTTTCAGTCCTATTCCCGTAAGAAAACCAAGAAGGCTTCCAAAGCCTGCTTT
>DNOQ01000042.1:0-2764 GCA_003501665.1 Bacteroidales bacterium
TCCCGCCTGAGGCGGGACAAAAGATTATGAAAATAAATTTACGATCATGAAGGTTCTCCCGCTTAAGGCGGGACAGGCTATTTGAACCACTTAATTTACAACAACATAGTAATATTATTTTCGAATGAAACCTGCCGGCTGATGATGAAACTCAAATACAAACTTTCACTGTTCAACATCCTTACCAAGTTGATCTTTACGGCATTATTCCTCATTCTGATGCCATTCATCATTGAGAGGATCAATCTCAGACAGGTCGATAATAATCTGATACAGAAAAGAGAACAGATGATATCGCTGATTTCCGACATCGGGATAGAACCTTTCATTATATCTGATACATTAAATACTTTCGGAAGCTATAATATACTTAAGGAAGAATTCATCAGCCTCGAAAAAATTGATTCCGGCGAAGAGTGGAACTTCATTGAGGTAACACCACGGTTGATTGAAGGTGAAGAGATTGAATACAGAGTTCTCAATTACTCTTTCAACGTGGATGATCAGAAATATTTACTCGAGGTCGGCAAGAGTCTGCAAAGTATCGGTGTTACCGAAAGGAATATACGGAACGTAATGCTATTGTTCCTGATTTTAATAATCGTTATTACCTTTATGGCTGATTATCAATATACAAGAGCGATATTAAATCCGTTTGAAAAGATAAAGGACAAGCTGAAACTTATTTCCGATCCGTCCCTTTTCGACATGACACCCGTAAGTACCAACACTTCCGATTTTGCCGCTCTCGATCATGCCTTAATGGAGCTTATGGACAATATAAACCAGCTTTTCCGCAAAGAAAAAGATATAACCATAAACATTTCGCACGAATTACTGACTCCTGTTTCGGTGCTCAGAAGCAAGCTTGAAAATATCCTGCTGAGAGAGGAACTTAACCACGATATTGAAGCAAAGATTGAAGAGTCGCTGAAAACCCTTCACAGGCTTCAGAGTCTTGTGAATTCACTGCTCATGATCGCTAAAATTGAGAGCCATCAATACCTCCGCGAGGACTCCTTTTCCATAAACGGATTACTTGATGAAATAATACAGGAAATTGATCCTCTGTCAGAAGACGGAGGTATCCTTCTAAAGAACAAATTAAAAGATGATTTGGATATTGAAAAAGCCAACCGGTCTCTTATCTTCTCGATGCTCTTCAATATAATCAACAACTCTGTAAAAAATACGCCATCAGGGGGTCAGATACTGATCGAAAGCCGGTATCAGCAGAAGAATTTCGTGATAACTATCACCGATAACGGGAAAGGACTCACTGAAGAACAACAGAAATCCCTCTTTTCACGATTCAGCATGAGAAATAAAGATAGCGGGGAAGGAACAGGTATCGGTCTTGCCATTGCAAAAACAATCGCTGATTTCCATAAAATTGCCATAAATGTCACATCTCAACCCGGGTCAGGTACCAGATTTTCATTTATTTTCCCGGAGATAAAAAAATGACCTGATGGTTAATCCCGGGGAAAGAATAATTCCTGTTATCTGGCAATGCTGATCTCTTTTTTCTCCTTAAAAAAGAAAATAAAACAGATAAGTACCGCAATGGCTATATATGTCGGTACAAACCATATATTCTGCCACTGATAAACCTGGTCGACTGAATAATAACTGGTCACAAATCCCGAGAACCAGGTACCAATGAACATACCTAACCCGTATGTGACAAAAGTGAAGAGTCCCTGTGATGCACTTTTGATCCTCTCATTTGATTTCTTTTCGGTGTACATATAACCTGTTACAAAGAAGAAGTCGTAGCAAACTCCGTGAAGTATGATCCCGGTATAAAGCATCCATACATTTGGACCCATATTCCCGAATGCAAAGCAAAGATATCTTGCTATCCATGCGGTCATTCCTATAAGAAGCATTTTCTTTACCCCGATCCTGTTGAAAAGGAATGGTATAGCCAGGATAAAAAGAGCCTCGGAAATCTGACCCATCACCATTTTTCCCGCGGCATTCTGCATTCCTGCCTGGTTAAGGAAAAGATTTGCAAATCCGAAATAGAATGAAAGAGGAATACAAACGAAAATTGCCGCTATAAAGAAGATCAGATAAGGTTTATCGCGGAAGAGTACAAATGCATCCACACCCATAATTGATTTCGCCGAAGTGGGTGTTTTGGCCGGAGGCGGTGTATCGGGAAGAATGAAACTGAATAAGCCAAGTGCTATTGAAACAACAGCAGCCATGATAAATGTACCGGGAGTCTGTTCAACTCCCAGAATGGCTATCATGAAACCGGCGATAACCCACCCGACTGTTCCGAAAACCCTGACGAGGGGGAATTGCTTTCCCGGATCGCTCATCTGTCTGAAGGCCACAGCATTCGAAAGTCCTATTGTTGGCATATAGGCCAGTGAATAAAGAAGGATCACCCAGTAAAATGTGCTGTTGGTGGTTATTCTGGCTGCCAGGAATAGCAATAGTCCTCCGATAAGGTGAAGCACCCCCATAACCTTCTGTGCAGCAAAAAAACGGTCAGCCACCATCCCTATGAAAAACGGCGAAATCATTGTTGCTATCGCCAGTGCTGAATAGGCTGCTCCTATCTGGATCCCCGTGGCCCCAAGAAATTTCGTCATAAATGTCCCCATTGTAACATACCACGATCCCCAGATATAGTATTGCAGGAACATCATAAGTCCAAGTACAAAACTGGTTTTTGGCTTCATAAATCTGAGTATTTCACGATTTCAAATATTAAACGGCTAATTTTAATTGAGCACCCGTTATAAAC
>DNOQ01000042.1:2813-4006 GCA_003501665.1 Bacteroidales bacterium
GAATCCATGTTCATACTGATGCCCGTTCTTTCGTAACCACCACCTTAATGCTTTGGCTATCTTTCTGCATCTTAAAATGACTCTTCCTGTTTCCGCCGATGTAATATGGTAAATAGTTCTCATCCTTTGGTGACCGTTATGGTAAAAATACACATCAGATCCCTTAAATCAATACGTTGATGCCCACAATATGGGCAAATGCAATCAGCTCAGAGAATCTTAATCAAAATTTTCCGGCAGATAACCGACTTCATTCTGAAGCTGACAGGTTTCAAAAAGCTTTTCGTCAAAAAATTGTTAAAATTGACCAGTGAACCTAAATTATCGGGCAATACAGGTAACCTGACTGTCGGAATATCCGTATAAAGGTTTTAGCTATCATTACAGTATTCTCGTGCTAAGATCCGGAAGTGTATGAAAACGTGTTTTGTAAGCACACTCCTTTTCCTTTTACCCATGGCTATATACGGGCAGAATTGTTCAATTATTTCAAAAGCCAATAACATCACCCCCGACAAATTATGTTCACCGGTTACTGCGACATGGACTGTAAGCTATACCGGAGTAAATGATGCCGGTACACCGGTCAGCATAAGGTTCGACTGGGGTAATGGCCGTATTGTAACAATTCCGGCTAACAGGGCAGGTCCCGGAATATTTGAAGCAACAGCCACCAATACTTATACATCAGCCGGTAATAAATGTAATTATCATCCGAGAGCCGCACTTATGGTCAACGGGGTTCTGTGTACTTCCTCTACTCAGGAGCAGATAGTCACAGTATGGGATGATGACGATCATAATGGCGGAAGAATGCATATAAATCCGGAGATCTACCCGGTTTGTTTCGGTAACAGTGCCAATGTACGTTTTCAGGATCTTACACGGTTCAATTGCGTGCCTCCGCAGGAAAGAGATAATCCAAATGTCAACACAAGGTGGGTACAATGGATTTATGGCACTGATATAACAATGACAGGAATCCCGGTAACCATTGAAGGAAGAAACAGGACCTTTCCATATAGTGATGATATAATTACGCTTACCGGTCCGGTAACCGGTTCAGGCGTTTTATCCGATGTCATTAATGTTGCCAGCGATAAATTGATAGGACAATATTTTGAAGTCACATTGCGTAACTGGAACTACTGTAATCCCTATGATGACCCGAATATTCCGGGAAGACCGAGGGA
>DNOQ01000042.1:4037-19857 GCA_003501665.1 Bacteroidales bacterium
CCAATGCCGAAGGATGTCACGACAGTGATGAAACAACAATCACGGTTGTTCCTGTACCGGATGCAACAATCTTAACTGAGGGAATAGTATGTTCTACTGACCCGATCATTGTACTGGCCGCCAGGGATACGGGTGGAATCTGGTCCGGACCGGGTGTGTCAGGTAATACTTTCAATCCGGCAATCCCGGGTGCAGGAAATCATAGCATTTCTTATCGGATTACCGATAAAAACGGTTGTACCGATTCCGATGCGGCAGTCATTACCGTTGCGACTCCTGATGCAACAATAACGCCTGTAGATACATTATGTGCCGACAATCCTCCCGTCACTCTGACGGCTCACGATCTCGGAGGAATCTGGTCCGGTCCGGGGGTCAGGGGAAATATTTTTTACCCCGTGCTGGCAGGCATTGGAAATCATAAGGTCAGATATGATATCCTGAATGCCGATTGCAGTGATTCCGACAGTACAATTATTACTGTTATGCCTGTCCCGGTAATAACAATACAACCACCCGGCCCCCTCTATATCAACGGACCTTCCGTGACACTCAGGGCAACTCCTGAAGGAGGGATATGGTCAGGTACAGGCGTCACGGGAAATAGCTTCGATCCGAACAGTGCAGGAACTGGCACCCATATACTGGAATATGAAACAATACCGGACAGATGGGGTTGCTGGTCAAAAGATACTATACATATCCATGTTTATATGCCGTCACTACCGGTTGCTGCTTTCGAACCTGATTCAACTGGCTGCGCCCCTATGACAGTATATTTCAGAAATACAAGTTTATACGGAGAACGCTTTATATGGGATTTTGGAGATGGCGTCTATTCAAACGAGGAGAATCCGGTACACACTTATTATGTTCCGGGTAACTATATTGTAAAATTAATAGTCAATAATATTTCCGGCGAATCAATCCATAACGGCACAATCTCTGTAAAAAGAAATCCATCCGCAATAATTGATGCATATCCTACAGATGTGGTCAATAACGAACAGATTGTGATTTTTTACAGCTATAGCCATTATGGCTTCGCATATCTTTGGGAATTCGGTGACGGAGAAAAATCAACTGAAGAAAATCCCTACCATAAATACAAAAACCCCGGCAGCTATAACGTTTCTCTGACTGTAACCTCAGTTGACGGATGCATTGATTCAACGGTATTAACTACCCCGATAAAAGTTGACTGGAAACCCGGTTCAATTAAATTCCCGAATGTATTCAGATGGAACCAGACAGGTGCTACCGGAGGACAATGGAAAGAGGGTGTTTATCCTGAAATGGATTTTGTTTTCAGACCGTTTTTTGAGAATGTAATCGAATACAAATTACAGATATTCAACAGGTGGGGTGTCCTTATTTTTGAAAGCAATGATATCAACAAAGGCTGGGACGGTTATTTCGGCGATCGTAATCTGGCCGTTCAGGGTGTTTATGTATGGAAAGTGACCGGCCGATATGCCGATGGAAAATACTTCGACAAGGTCGGAGATGTCACGTTTCTGCACTGAACCGGAATATGGCAACCGTAATTCCTAACCTGGAACCAACCTTCTCCGCCAGTTGGCGGATTCGGCTGGCAAAGCCTGGAACCTCTTCTTAAAAGCTGTTTCCGGTCAGTTCTGCGGCGCCTTAATTATTCCCGCCCCCACATCTGTTACATCATACCCTGGTTTAATCCCTGCATCTGTTGCAGAGCCCATCAGTCTGTCCATGAAAAGAGTCCCTGTCAGGGGGCCTGTATTTTTCAGTTTTTGTGCCCAAAGAGCTGCCACTCCTGCAACATGAGGAGTTGCCATACTTGTTCCGCTCATTGATGCAAATCCACCTCCGGGTTTTGCAGAAATTATTCCCACCCCGGGTGCAGATACTCTCGCTCCAATATTTGAGAAAGGAGCAATTGTAAAACCTCCGGGATTGTTATTCAGTGCAGCCACAGAAATAATTCCTTCAGCAACGGCCGGAGGGCTGACAGCTATTTCGAAATCCGGATTCACATCCCGCCGGCTCTCATTCCCGGCAGCGGCAATCAGCAGACAGGGCTGAAGAAAATCACCTCTTGCCCTTATCATTGAAGCGAGGCGTTCAAAAAGAAGAATATTGGCCCTGTACCCTTCAAGCGCTATTGAAGTGGCAAGATCGGCAGGATAGCCTCCATTAATCAGTTGTTTAACATAACCAGGAAAATCTATACCCAGCGACATTGAAATAATATTTGCGCCGTTCTGCAGAGCCCATTCAATACCTCCGAGAACAGCATCACTGCCACCTCCCCCATCTCCCAGTATCTTGCCTATTACAGCTGTTTTAACCCCGGGAGCAACACCAATACGCCTGCCATTAACGTCACGGCCGAAAATCGTTCCTGCACAATGTGTCCCGTGTCCGTTGGTATCATTATCAGCCTCTGACGTAAAATTTCTGCGGATGAGAGTCACTCCATTGAATGCCGTATGGGCAGGATCAATACCGGTATCAAGTACTGCAATAATTATTCCGTCGCCGTCATAAGGTGAAGTATCAGCACCAACCGCCCTGATACCCCAGGCTATTTCTGTGGATGAAGTTGAAACATCCGGTTCTTTTGCCACCGGTTCGATCAGTTTCATGGGTATTACAGGTGCAACCGCTGCAATATCCCGCTTTCTTGAAATTTCAACTGCACGGGGAGCAGAAATTTCATCATATTCAATTTTAACCGGATCCACACCCATCGGCCTTGCTGATACTCCTCCTCCCCTGGTTCTCATTTTTGGCTTAACCGGTTCCGGAGTCTCAATTTGTCTTAAAATAACATGCCTGATTTTCATTTTTTTTTAATTTTATATTGCATTAACCTTCTTTATCCTTAACTCAAACCAAATGCAATTTACACTAACAATTATCAAAAGTCAATATTACCAACTGAGTTTTTATATGGAGCTGTTAATAAAAAATCATACAGAGATAATAAGTACCGGCAACATTGTCTGATAAAATACGTTAAAATCTTACAGGTGAGAGTAAAATAATTCACGGGAACTGTTATTTTTGTCCTTTGAAACTGTCTGAAAGATTTTACATGTTCAACTGAATATTTATGCACTTAATTATCTGCATAATTGATTCTGAGTTGATTTACAATGTCTGAACAATGGAAGCAAACAATGAATTATCTGTTAAGGAATCAGGGAACACGCCGGTTTTAATAGTGGCGGTACTGATCACTTACATGATTGCCGGATTTATAACAGCCTGTATCTGCGGGATTGCTTATCTGGTATTAAATTAAATGTTTTAATAACCCTCCTGTACTGTCGGTTGGTCAAAAAAGGCTTTCTGCTCATTTCTTATCGACATTAATCACAAAAATCTGATTATCTGCATTTTATTCCTCTTCTTCTAATCTCAGCCTCAACTTTCCGTTATTTTTCGTCAATAAGCAGCTTTTTTTGACGAACACGCCCTGTTTTTTTACAGGTGATACTATCGCGGAAACGATCGGCTTATTTTCATAGATAAATCACTTCGGAACTAATCCCATTTGCCCATCAGATGGCCTGATACCACTTGTAAAAAGCACTTTCACGCATTATATTTGATACTATGGATTTGATACTATGAAATTGTTTCAAATTATCATTGAGAAATAAAAAATTTACAGATGAAAGTCATTTACAAGGTTACATCAGAAGCGACAGGCATTGTCCTGTTAAAGCGCCGGAAAATTGCCAAAGCATTAAGATGGTGGCTTCGTGAAAACGGATTTGATTTTAAGTATAATTACTATTTCGGTTATGTTTAGTAAGTGAAATAATAAGTCAATATGTCTCAAAAAACTGTGCTATGAAGACTGAAAAATCATCAAGGGTAAAGAGAGCGGTAACATATGTCCGCATTGATCCCTATACCTGGATCGAAAAGAGGGTTGATGAAAGCGATGAAACAGCCCGTCGGAGATTTCTGGATAGATTAACCAGGGCACTTGGAAATACAAAACTTCAGCCCGGATTCAATACTTAAGGCGATTATTTTATTATATTTCGGGAGAGGTCATCACAATATCTTAGAAATTACTGTTTTTGTGCTCCTTTGTCATGACCTCAGTGAAAGGATATAAAAACTTGACTTATATCCTTTTTTTGTGTACATTTATATGGCATTCAAATTTAACAGCAACCAATGAAACTGGTTTCCCATCCCTGCCCGGAGGCTGTAAGCATCCCTCCATCTACAACGGGAAGTTTGCCGGATCCGGAGAAGCAACTGATTGGTGGTCATCAATAGAAAATACTTCAACTCCAGAATATGTCTATCATTATTATATTGATATTTAAGATACACTACAAGGTATTTATACAAAAGAAAATACTAAATATTTTATAATATGAACTCACGATCCGGTTCCATTTTTTGTGTGCTATTGATTAATTTAATCATTGCATCAAATTCTGTTATTTCACAAGATCTGCCCTCTGATTTTACAGTTACTGTTACCGCAGGTGGTCTGATGCCTGGTTCAACAATCAAAGCATTACACATCCTTCATGATGGAAATGTTACTTATTCAAAATTTAAATCCACAGATCCGGCCGGCAGCCCTTCTGAAAATCAGCAATTCAATTTAACAACTGAACAGCTAAACCAGATCTGGAAGGCCATAAAGGACTACGGATTCTTTGCTTTGGATACAGAGTATATCAACCATACCATAACAGACAGGACTTATGCATCCCTGACTGCAAAAGCTGATTCAAAGATCCATACTGTATGGACTAAGAATGTCGGGGTTCGAGCGTTTGATAGGATCATCGATAAGATTAACTCATTGATCTTACCGCAATATAAATTATCCTATGATACTCTGACCCCACCTTTATTTGAACAGAAAGATATCTGTGAACGATCAGGGACAAAAGCAGTGAAATATACAGTAAAACCTTCAAAAGAAAATCCGGAGCCGGCTCCGGAAATAAGACCTGAATTAAATAAAAACGGAACAACAACAGCACATCCGGGCACAAGCGTAGCCACGGTAATTTCATTGCAGCAAGCTGTCTATAAAGGTATTGCCGATGCAGAAAGTAAAGGAGGATATTGGGGAGATGAAGTCTCAATCACAGTCACAAATAATAAACCATTGGAATCTCAATCTGCAGTTACTAAAATCTTTATAGAATTCTATGGAAACGGAGCTACCCAGCAAAATGCCCAACGGGCAGAAATTGCGATTGAAAGCATGTGGGGGGATAAAACATCACCTGACGGAAGGAAATTTGATGTAGACGTCGTAATAAGGATATCAGACAGCAATACTCCTCCCGGAACGCCGGGTTACCATCAGATAGAACTTGTGAACGCCGAGTTCGACAGCGGTGTTAACGGTGTAGGAACATCATTTGATGTGAACCGGGGCGTTGCCACCGGACAATGGAGCACCCAGGGCGACCAGTTAAGTGAAAAGTATGCCCATGAAGGCGGTCATCTGATGGGACTACCTGACCAGTACACCGAATACATGGAACAACCTGACGGAAGCTGGAAGCGTACAGAAGACAATAAACCGTTTTCAAGCAGTGAAGTTGCAGGCATGTACGCTTCTCTTTACAAAGTGAGTGAAGCTGATCTTAAAAGTTATCTTGATGATCCTAATAATAACAGGTGGTGTCCTCCGAAACCAGGTCATGAGGCAGATATAATGGGCAGTCTTGAATGGGGTGTTGCACAGAATCCAGATATTGAGGCAATAGCTTCACAAGCTTCACTGGCAGTTAATATCAGTAGTGGCGATATATTAACAAATAAGTTCAATGGTGTCCAAAATCTGGCGATTACTCGTGATGAATATCTTTTTCTAATGCCGGGTGAAACGAAACAACTCGAAGGTCTTTATGCAGCTTGTATCGATTATTATGACGCCGGACCATGGGAAGGATATTTTTTTGACGTTACGGAAAACCTTAAATACTGGAATAATTTTAATGCCCCGGGTTATCTGCTCAGTTTATTAAAATATATAAATAAGAATGATTTGTTTTGTGCGGACAACAAGGAATATCAAAAACTTATCTGGCGTTTGACAGATAATGTATTTCTTAATGACACTTCCGTTGACTCCAGACTGTTAAAAGCAGGTATAGATATAGGTAATAGAATTCTTGAATTTCCAAGAATTGATAATGCATATAGATATGTTGATAACTCATATTTTCTTATACCTCAGCAATTATATACAATAGATCTCGGGGTCTCACCGGAACTTATTATCAATCATCCTCAGACTTTGACTGTTGATGCAAAGATAAAATGCCTTATATATGATGATATTACAAGTGATTTCACCTGGACTTTAAAGAAACCAGCAGGTAGCAGTACGACTTTATCATCATTAACAGGTAATAACACAAATTTCAGTCCTGATACCCGGGGTATTTACAGATTGTATGTTACAGCTGATTTTACAGATCTGATGAACCTGAATAATGTGATTAATGATTCGGCATTAATCGTTTTATCAGATAATTATACTGATACATTTGAATCAGGCGTGATAAGCTCAACCCAACCTTTTAAATGGATTACTGCAGACCCCGGAAAATGGGAAATAAATAATGAAATTGTCCATACAGGTAAATATTCAATTTGTTCCGGCAAAATCGATCATAATAAAAAGAGTGATATTTATTTGGATATAATGGTGGAAAAAGATGATTCAATATCTTTTAGCTACGCAATAGCGTCTGATGTGTATGATCATTTAAGATTCTATATTGATGATGTCCTAATTGGTTCATGGTCAGGACATGTTTACTGGAGTATTGCTAAATATCCAGTTAGTAAGGGTAACCATAGATTAAAATGGACTTATGAAAAGGACTTCAGGGATTCATTCGGACTGGACAGATGCTTTATTGACGATATTTTCATTCCCAATAATGCTGCTACAAAAATAAATGACGAATTTAAGACTGACGGATTAACAATAACTGCATATCCAAATCCGGCTGATGAGAATATTACTTTAAATTATAATGTTGGATCCAGAAAAAAAATAAGTATTTATCTGTTTGATATCAACGGGAAATTAATAAGGGTTTTAAAAGATGAGATATTGGAACCAGGGAAAAAGACAGAAACTTTTAATTTAAAAGGAATAAAAAGTGGTAAATACATAATTAAAATTATGAACTTTGAAAATGCCATCGGCTCATTTGTTTTTATAAAAAATTAAATATTACGGATCTATCAATGCCTCCGGAATTAAACCTGATTTCGAAAAATAAAATATGAGAATTTGTCGATCAGTTGAAAATGTGATAGTCCGGGTCATGTACTTCAGGGACAAATACTATATAATTTTACATCTAAGTTAATTCATAGATCGGAAATATTTGGCATATATTTCAAAATGAGTACCTTTGATCAAATTGGAATTAATTGACAAAAATATCCGGAATGCAAATCCTGTTTTTTTCCCTGATTCCTGTAGGAATTATTCTTCTGGTTTTCTCAGTGAATCTGGTAAAAAAAACCTTCTCCGGTAATATTATTCTCGAAATTCCCTATACTAAGAAATCCTCAGAATTTCTAATAAAGGATGCGGGTGTCTATGCAATATGGCACAAAGGAACATATTTCAGGAAAGCTCCTCTCGGAGAATTTAAACCCGAAATCATCTTTAAGTCAACAGGAAAAAGGATCAGGCTGTATTCCTCCCTGTTCAGACCAAACTCAAATGATGGCAGGAAAGCCAGGATGGAGCTTTTCAGGTTTTCAGCGGTACCCGGGGAATATATTCTGAACATGAATGAGGGATCCGGCATCTCCGGCTTTGAAAAAACCCTTACCGATCTCATCCCGGCAAAAAAAGTTGATCCCGACAAATACTTTCTGCAGGTAAGAGTAAGTCAGCCTCGCATTGCCTTGCTGGTAGGGATCCTTCTCATTGTTTTATCAGGACTTTTCATAACAGGAGGTCTTGTGATTGGGATCCTTGCAAGACAGATTTTTACAGATTAAGATCCTGAATTTTAAATAAGTAATTTTTAATTTAGCATCCTTCAAAATGAAACATATCCTCAATGAACCAGAGCGTGATATTCTGAACAAACTCATTTCTTCTGCTGAAGAGAAGACCAATGCCCAGATAGTTCTTGCCGTTATCGGAAGATGTGACAATTACGCGGAAGTACCCTGGAAGGCCTTTGCATTGGGGTCTTCAATAGCCGGTTTAGCAATATTCCTTACCGATCTGGTCATATTCAGATGGACAACAGATACAACAATTCTTTTTACAGTTGCAGCAATTCTTATCACAGGAGCCGCTCTCAGTCTTTTGACGGTGATCAGACCAGAATTTGCGGGATTTTTTATCTCTGAAATCCGGAAGGAGATTGAAACATTGCAATATGCCGAATCCCTTTTTCTCGCCAGGGAACTTTTTGCTACTGAAGGCCGCAGAGGTATTCTGGTTCTTGTCGGTCTTTTCGAAAAACGTATCGTTATACTCCCCGACAAAGGAGTCAAAAACATCCTTGACAATGATAAAATGGGAAAAATAATTCTAAAAATGATACCTTTTCTAAGGAAAAATGACGTCAGGAATGCCCTTGAAACCGGATTGAACGGAATTATTGAAGCAATTTGTCCGCCTCTGCCTGAAGGAAGCGGGAAGAACGAATTATCAAATGAAATAATAGAGGAGGAAGGGGAATGAACAAAGCTGTTATTTTTTTGATCCTGTTTGAATTAATTTCAATAAATGCAGTTACCCTGGCAGCAGATGTGCCATATCTTACAGGCAGGGTAACGGATAATGCACAGATCCTTTCGGACAGCGCTATTAAATCGATGAGTGAGAGTCTCAGGGAACATGAATTAAAAACCACAAACCAGGTAGTGGTTCTTACAATAGCATCTCTTGAAGGTGAAAGCATAGAGGATTTTGCCAATAAGGTTTTCAATGAATGGAAACTGGGACAGAAAGATAAGGACAATGGTATACTGGTCGTTGTCGTACCGGCTGAACGGAGAATGAGGATCGAGGTCGGGTACGGGCTTGAAGGCACACTGCCGGATCTTGCAGCCGGTCGTATTATACGTAATATTATGGCTCCCAGGTTCCGGGAGGGAAATTTTGACGGCGGGATTACCGAAGGAGTCAGAAGTGTGATAAATATCCTTGAGGGTTCAGAGATTCAGGATACATGGATTACCGGAGATGCAGCAGAAGAATCAGAGCCATCTGCCTTTGCAGGTCTGGAGTCTTCGGGTCTGTCGCTTACCGAGAAAATCCTTTTCGGGGCATTTATATTTGGCATAATAGGATTATTCACAATAATCGGCATACTCACACCCGGCTTCGGATGGTTCATGTATCTGTTCCTGATACCTTTCTGGGCAACATTTCCGATTGTGGTCCTGGGCACGAAGGGAGCCCTGGTTTGTTTTATAACATATCTTATAATATACCCTGCTGCCAAACTCTATCTTAAAAGTTCACCATGGTATAAAAAAGCAAAGGACGATCTGAAAACTACCGGAAAAGCTTCTGTTGGTGGTTTTGTATTTTCATCAGGCGGCTCAGGCGGTTCCTGGAGTTCCGGGAGTTCCGGGAGTTCCGGCCGGGGCTTTTCGGGAGGAGGAGGATCATCAGGTGGCGGAGGTGCATCAGGAAGCTGGTAGTTGAGCATCAAACCGGATCGGAAGAATGGAACTTCAGGGGAATAATCTGGGGAGAATGTACTTCCTGCGGATATCTGATGCGACTTTTTACATTTACCGGTGAACACAGGAAATTCCTCAGGGAAGAAAGACCGGAGTGTGATTGCGGTAAAAGTATCTTTATAACTGGTGAATGTGAACGTATTGAGGGAGAACAGGGAATTCCCGGATTTTTTGATGAAGGAGTGATCGTTGGAAAATGTATTTCGTGCAACCGGAATAGGACCTTTGCATTTATCGATTAATTAAAGAGTGAATGACGTGAATAGAATAATCAAAAGAAAGATATATATTTGAAAATGTAATTCAATATTTTGAACGTCTGATTCATTCACTGATTTAAAAAGCAACGAAATGAAAAAAGTAATTATTACATCATTGCCTGTAATACTGATAATCTTATCAAATTCCTGTGCACCGGTATACAGATGTGGCGAAACGAGACCCGTAAAGACTCCCATCACGTGGAGTAAAAACCTCAGGTCAATGGTACTTGAAAGAGATATTTTATGTACAGATCTTGCAGCAGCGGAAAAAGAGAATGCCGGACTGAAAAACGATATTACGGAAATGACCGGCAAAAACAAAGAGCTGACCGACCGTTATAACGAGCTAAGATCCGGTAATTCTGATCTGCAGAAAAGATATAATGAACTGATAGATAAAAATATATCTCAGACCGAGCAGCTCAACAGAGCATTGAAAGCAAAATCCGATGAGCTTGAAATGAAAGAAAGACTGCTCTCCGAAAGAGAAAAAAAACTGGAAGAGATGCAGGGGATAATTGCACGTCAGGATTCCATTACCAGACGACTGAACAGCATTTTACGTAATGCTTTGCTTGGATTTAGTCCTGACGAACTCTCTCTTGAAATAAAGAATGGCAAAGTATATGTGTCAATGTCGGATATACTGTTATTTAAATCAGGAAGTGCAGCCGTAGAGGCAAAAGGTCGTGAAGCCATAAAACTGCTGGCAGATGTTCTTGACAAAAATACTGATATTGACATATTGGTTGAAGGGCATACCGACAATGTCCCCATAAAAACAGCTGTCTATAAAGATAACTGGGATCTGAGTGTGGCAAGAGCCACATCAATTGTCAGAATATTATCCGCAGATTACCGTATTGCACCAACACGTCTGACAGCCTCGGGCAAGGGAGAATATTTTCCGAAGGCAGACAATGCAACTGCTGCAGGAAGGGCAAAAAACAGAAGAACAGAAATAATCCTTTCTCCCAAACTGGAAGAAATAATGCAATTGCTGGGCATTTAAGCAGATCATTCTATCATAAGACATAATAGAATAACCCCCGGTGATCCCGGGGGTTTTCGGTCTAACTACAAGGTTCAGCTCTGAATGAACTGAATATAAAGCAAAACAGAACGGATGCTGTCAGCTCAGGTGAGCTGTTTGTCTCGTGATCAGTTATAAGTTATCCTTCTCCTTCTCAATTTAAGATCAACAAAAATAAACAATGCGATTGTCAGGAGGAAAAAGCTGTTTGCAGCCCTGAAAAAATTCACAGAGTCAATCGCAATGACCGAAGTATTCATTATCAATGATACTGCCGCGAGTATAAGACATATAACTCCTATTACAGCGGAAAACCATGCAATCCGGGTTATTGTTCTCATTTGCCTAGATTTTAATTCAACTTAAAAATTATTGTTATAATAGCAAACTATATTTAAAAAAATGATGAGCTTAACCTACTCATCATCGAGAATCCGGGCTTTCTCCCGGTAGCAAGGTTTCTGAATGTAAATATACGAACTAAAACACTGTCTGTCAAGAGTTAGGATGCTGGTTTTGACCAACACAGGCAAATGTTGGATTAGACAAAACGTGAACTTGATTAAAATAAGGAATTGCCGGATTAGATAAGGTACTACCAACCACGCCCGGAAAGAGCTTAATATAAATAACCCACATTGCAACTGTGGGTAGATCCACAAAGAAATAATCATTATCTTTGCATAATAGTTAAAAGTCATGGAACGCATCATAATACTTCATATAGAGAAATTACCGGAAGGACTTTATTTAGCCACTTCAGATAATATTCAGGGACTTGTTGCCCAGGGAAGAACAATAGCTGAAACTATTGAAATTGCCAGGGATGTCGCCAAGAAACTGATTGAAGATCAGGAAGAAAAAATTCCTAACCTAAAAATCGTAAAGGACAATTTTGATTATCCTTTAGTAGTTGGAATTTAAATGGGAAAGCTCTCCGGTTACCGATACAGAGAAATAATTAAAATTTTAAAACGTTTCGGTTTTGAGTTTTACAGACAAGCCGCCGGAAGTCATGAAATCTGGCATAATCCACTTACAAAAAGATATACTACAATTCCTAATCATGCAGGTGATATGCCGGAAGGAACTCTAAGAGCAATTCTTAAACAAGCAGATATTGAGCCGGAAGAATTTGTCAAATCGAAATAAAATAGTCATTTAGAAGGATCGCATCGGCAGCCTTCATATACACAAGGATATCCCCTATTAAGATACAAGTGAAGCGTTGGAGCAGGTAATGAGGAATCGCAACTTCGCTCAAAATAAAAACAGTCATCCTGTTTCTTATATAACTAACTTCCTATAGGTGTAGAGAGAAGGGATTGTCAGAAACCTACCTCGCCAGGCTCTGAAAGAGCCAGATCTGAATAACCCCCAGTGCAACTGGGGGGACAGTAAGCAACTCCCACACCCAGCTCTGCAGGATCTGAATAATTGTCTGAATGAAGGGCTTTGTTTCAAGAATTCGAATGAACCCATGCGCGTTCTCCATAAGGATTTACATTTATTTGCACCGTATGCATAGAATTCTTAACTTTTACATCATAATATCTGATCTTAAGATCGTTAATTAATATATCCTATGAAAAAGTTATGTAAGTTAGTTATAATGGTGATATTAACCAGTAATGTCTTTGCTCAGACACCTCAAAAGATAAGTTATCAAGCTGTTATAAGAACCAGTACGGGACAATTAGTAGCCTCCCATGCTGTTGGGATGAAAATCAGTATTTTACAAGCCTCAGCAACTGGGACACCCGTGTATGTTGAAACCCAATCTCCAACTACTAACGGGAATGGTCTTGCAACAATAGAAATAGGTGGTGGCACAGTTGTTTCCGGATCATTTGCAGGAATTGACTGGTCGACAGGAGTATATTTTATTAAACCCGAAACGGATCCAACCGGTGGTACAAACTATTCCATTACAGGAACTACCCGGATACTGAGTGTCCCTTATACATTCCATTCGAAAACAACTGAGAACGCTGTAACAAAATCATATGTGGATAATCTGATTGAATCAGTCAGAGGAGTACTTGCCGGTTACAAAGTAATTGACGTTGAGGGCAATATCTAAAATACGGTCATGATAGGCAATCAGCGGTGGATGGCTGAAAACCTGCGTACAACAAAATATAACGATGGTACTCCCATTTCAAAAGTTACAGACAATACCTGGCGGACACAGACCTCAGGAGCTTACTGCTGTTACAATAATGATTCAGCAAAATATGAAATACCTTATGGTAAATTATATAACTTTTGTGCTGTAAAATCCCAAGAGAGGCACAGAAACTTTGCCCTGCAGGATGGCATGTTCCCGCCCAGACAGACTGGGAAGAATTGATCACATCCTGCAGTCTAGTATGTTCTTCCTCTTAATTGATTGATTTCAGATACTTACATGCGGTTAAATAAGGTTATTTTTTTCCCTCTAATCCTTTACACAGCGAACAGAGAAGCCTATTGGCAATGAGTTCCATCCCTTGGTGATTTGTGATGTTCCTTGTGACAATGTTCTGAATCTGGCGGAAAGTCCATTCTCTGCGACCGTAGAACTCCACCAATTACCATTGTAACGAAGGTGTGAGAATGTCCCGTTGGAAAGACGATAGCCTCCCGGCAGGGCTGTAAATCCGGTTTCGTTGGTAGATCCGGCCGGGCTTAACCAATGGATTGCTCCTGTTTCTTTAAGCTTGCCTCCTGCAACAGTTTCACCTCCGAGGTAGTCTGTCAGAGCATTCCATTCATTATCGTTGGGCACACGCCAGCCCACCGGGCACAGTTTGCCGGTGTTCACTGTATACCAATTGTACAATGCCCCATATATGTTTTTATTTGTTGTTGCATCATTATTATACCAGCAGTACGCAGGCGTTGTCAGATTGAAGTTGGCCTCTGCAAGAGGTATTCCTGTAAAATCATTATATTTAGTGGTTTTCAGGTTTTCAGCCATCCATAATAGGCTGCCTATCTTTACAACGGGATAATTATTACCATCTCCATCAGTAACGGGTACAAAATTAAAAGTAATTAGCCCGGATTTTGTTGGTATATCGGTGACAATAGTGCTGTAATTACCTGAAACAGCTGTCAGTTTTAATCTGTCTCCAGCAGTATATTGCATAATTATTTCTGAGGCTGTTCCTTTTGAATCACCTTCTTTCTCCTTCAATGGGAGGGCATTTTCATATTCGACCCTGGCTGCTTTATTTCCGGAACCCGAGCTTAGTAATCTGCCACTGAAACTGTATCTGTCCGAACAGATCATTACTATAAAAAAACCTTGTGCGATCCCTTCAATTTGATATGTGTGCTTTCCTTGTGAGAGCAGATCCTGTTTTTGTACTATTTTTCTGCCTGAAATATCATACACAGTAATAAGCGCTTCTCCTGTTTCCGGCATGAAAAACTGCATTTTAGCAAGATCTTTCATTGGATTTGGATAGAAGAAAATATTACCTGAACCATCTGGTCCGAAAGTTTCGACACCAGTGACAACTGCCTTAAGATGAAGGATATCTGTCCCATTTAGCATAGAACTGGTACCCTGGTTAAGATTTTCAACCTTCACAGTACCAACTGTATTGCTGGCACCCTCGCCTGCAAAGGTAATCAGATAATCCTGAGCCGTAAGGTCAGTAATCGAAGCAAAAAGAATCATTGTTGGGATGATTGCAATTGATTTCAAAGAAGAATCCAGTGTTTTCATAAAAGGTATTTTTAAATTTCTCTGTTAAATACTTACCGATACTTTATAGCTGACAATCAAATTTAGGTTAATTCTTTGATATAAATAGTTATAAAGTCTAACTAATTTCTGGAAAATCTTAAACCATTGGTAAAATTTATCCTCTTCGTTTCTAAAAAGCAAGTTGGAGATGTAATTCATGCCATATTTGAATAAGCTCTTTGCCCGAAGCCTTTACAATGTGACTGTTACCCGAATCTGCAAGAAAATAAACTGGTAGGCTTTCGTGACCTGAGGCACTGACCGACTGAATACCAAAGAAATAGTTATCTTTTGAGTAGGGAAGTGTAACCTCCGGCCCGGTTACGAATATTTTTCTCTCTCAGAGTGGTGTTATTTCTTACAGATTCATAATCAACATATTCAGGCAGGTCGCCTTCTTGTACCCCGTTAACAACAGCAGGTATTTTATGTGTCCTGTCATAGTTTTACCGAATTCCAAAACCTTCCCTCTGATTTGATCCTGAAACAATGTAAAAATCAAAATAATAAAAAGTAAAAAGCATCGCCTGCCCGAGCCGTAAAGAACCAAATATGAAAACTATGGTATTGATGTGATGTTTAAGTTCAATATAAAAAGCATTGTCATACAGGGAGGACGGACTTGCATTGAATATCGACATGGACAATAACATGTTTGATATTGAGCTGGCCAAAAGTGTCAGTTTATTGGCCAATTCCTCCCGGGAAAAACTTAATTTTACCTGTAATTCAAAAGATAGCCATCAGTAATAGAGCAACAAGTAAAGAACATGGATTTTAAAGCGTTGCANNAGCAGTTGCTTCTTGAGAACAACCGGATGAAAGAAGAAATAAAAATGCTGAAAGCTCAGCTTGGTATCGATGTGGCCCCCGGTAAAATCAGTGAGAGTTTCACTCAAAGTGAAGCCCTCACTAATCACACCATTGTTACCAAACACCATGCTAATTCCGAGCTGGAATTATTTAATCAGCAAGTAGAAACTAAACCTTCAATATTGGTCGAAACTATAAATAAAAGGTCTGGTCCCGACGAAAAGGTCAAGCTATTCATGTCGTTGTTCAGGG
>DNOQ01000422.1:0-2701 GCA_003501665.1 Bacteroidales bacterium
AGTATATCCCGTCGTGATAAAGAAATTGATACTGTCTGGATAACAGAACCTTTGCTCAAAAACACTGAGGATGTGAATCTGTTCCTGAAACTCCCTGACGAAATATTTGAAGAGACGATAAGTATTGATCACCTGAAAGAAGAGGAAACAAAACTGGCAGACAAAGGTATCATAATGGTCGATACCGAGGATCCTGTATGTGCTGTCGCTTCGCTTTTCAATCTTGAAACTTTCACAATCTTTGCAATGACCGAGCAAAACCTCTGCCATAAACTCCTTGAGAAGCATGCCCGGTATATCCATAATCGTACAGAAAAGGTGGCAATGGAATTTCCCGGAAGGCTTTGGCGTATTTACGGTCCGGAGTATATAACTGAACCTTTCCTCCCACCCCACCTTTTCAATGAATATGTAGTGAAATATACTGGTCCCATGGTGAAGATGATAAAGGATCATGACGGATTTGTCCGCATCCATTCCCACGGATGCATTAAGAATATCCTGGATTATATTGTTAAAATGGGAGCTGATGCAATTGATCCTGTTGAACCTCCGCCACATGGTGATGTGGAATTGAGATATCTCAGGAGAAAATACGGCAGACAACTGGTGTTTTTTGGTAATATAGAAATTTCCGATATAGAAAATATGCCGGAAAAAATGTTCAGGGAGATTGTAAAGAAAACGATTGCTGACGGAATTTCGGGTGAAGGAAGGGGATTTGTTTTAATGCCTTCAGCATCACCGTACGGTAGAAATATTTCAGAACTCACGTTACGCAACTATCAGATTATGATTGAGGAAGTTGAATTAGTTAATGAATAAAAATATCTTATAATTATGAGCAATAAACAAATCTCCGTTTTGGAAAAAACCGGTATACCCCGACAATTAGGCTGGGGATATTTAGGGATCCTGATCTTTATGATGGGTAATGGCATTGAGCTGGGCTGGCTCAGCCCATATCTTGTGGACAGAGGAATGACTATAGAGCAGGCAGCTTTGCTCTTCACAATCTATGGGATAATTATTGCAATCTCTTCATGGTTTTCGGGTGTAATGGCTGAAAGTATAGGACCTAAGAAAACCATGCTGACAGGATTGATCCTTTATATAATTGGAACGATTGGATTCGTCGGGTTTGGAGTCAAAGATCTGAATTTCCCGGTAATGATAGTTACTTATGCCATACGTGGTTTTGGCTATCCCCTCTTCGCCTATTCATTTTTAGTCTGGATAGCCTATATCAGTCCGCAGGAAAAACTGGGAAGAGCCGTCGGCTGGTTCTGGTTTATCTTTACAGGCGGTTTGAATGTTCTGGGGACCTGGTACTCTATATGGGCCATAAAGCATTTAGGCAACATAAACACATTATGGAGTTCGCTTTTGTGGGTGCTCCTCGGAGGTTTGTTTGCAATTGTTATAAACCGCGCATCATTCCCATCTTATAACAATAAAAAATCAGGGAATAAGTGGCAGGAATTATTAAACGGTTTAACTATAGTAAAAAGGGAACCAAAGGTTTTGCTGGGAGGAATCGTGCGTATAATAAATACGACTGCACAGTTTGCATTTCCTGTTTTTCTTCCGATTTATCTTGCACAACATGGGTTCTCAACTTCGGAGTGGCTTAAGATATGGGGAACGATCTTCACTGCCAACATAGTATTTAATCTGATATTTGGTTTTGTCGGGGATAAACTTGGCTGGCGCAATACAATAATTTGGTTTGGCTGTATAGGATGTATGATAACCACACTTTTATTTTTCTACTCCGCAAAGATATCCGGCGACAGTTTCTGGATTGTTTTATTGACAGGCGTTTTATGGGGAGCCACACTCTCCGGATATGTTCCGCTCTCTGCATTGGTCCCTTCACTTGTAAAAGAAGATAAGGGAGCCGCCATAGCAATACTTAATTTAGGGGCAGGACTATCGGTATTTGCCGGTCCGGCTATTGTGGGTTTGTTCATAGGACTTGTCGGTAATGAAGGAGTTGTATGGATACTTGCCGGGCTCTATCTGGTAAGTGCAATTCTCACAAAATTCATTACGCTGCCTGAGAATCCAGATCGGGTATAAAGAGATAATTATTATAGCTGACCTTTTTATCCGGGTATTCTGTTTAAAANNCAAAATTCATTACGCTGCCTGAGAAGGGAAGAGCTGAAAATTAAAACCAGGATTCGATATTTTAATAAACCGTTTATATCCTTCCTTAACCAGAAAACAATGTTTCCGAACTTATAGTTAGGATGTTATAGAGAATGTTTGGTTTTATTACAAATAAATCTCTTTCATTGGTTGGTTTTATTACATTTTTTATTAACTTTAGCATTGGATTTATGACAAAACAATGTTCAAAAGGCAATTGATAACAGCTCTTGAGCAATGGACTTCCAACCCTAAGAAAAAACCTTTGATACTGAGGGGAGCAAGACAGGTAGGCAAAACNNTTAGTTAATGCTTTTGGACAAGCATTTGACTGTTTTATCCAATTAGATATGGAAAAAACAGAGCATAAAAAAATTTTCGAATCTGGCTTGTCATTTAAGGAACTTCTTTCAGCAATTTTTTACTATTCAGGTAATATCCGTAATAATAAAAGGACACTGATCTTTGTTGATGAGATTCAAAATTCTGCAGCAGCAGTAGGATACCTCAGGTACTTTCATGAAGATGCTCCTGAAATACATTTAAT
>DNOQ01000422.1:2752-3872 GCA_003501665.1 Bacteroidales bacterium
TTCATTCATCGAATATCTGAATGCACTTCATGAGGAACAATCTGTTAATCTTCTTGAAAAAACAGAGATTCCTGCCTTCGCGCATAGAAAGCTCATGGATCATTTTAATCGATATGCTCTTATAGGAGGAATGCCTGAAGCGATATCAAAATATGCTGAAACCCGTGATATCCTTTCAATTAATCCTGTTTTCGGGAACCTTCTGACAGGTTTTAATGATGATGTTGAAAAATATGGCCGTAACCCAACCATGGTTCAGCATATAAGGCACATCCTGCGAACCGGTTTTTTCTATNNCCATGTGGAAAAATATAGTCGTAACGCAACAATGGTTCAGCATATAAGGCATATACTGCGATCCGGCTTTTTCTATGCAGGACAAAGAATAAAATTTGAACGATTCGGATCTTCAGATTATCGTTCCAGGGAAATGGGAGAAGCTTTCAGAACACTTGAGAAAGCGTTACTTATTGAACTTGTTTATCCGATAACAAAGTCAGGCCTTCCGGTAATCCCTGACATAAAAAAGTCACCCCGTCTGCTTTGGCTCGATACCGGGATAGTAAACTTCATGGCAGGAATTCAAAAAGAAATATTTGGCGCTAAAGATATCACAGGTACCTGGAGGGGGCTGGTTGCTGAACATATTACAGCTCAGGAATTACTCGCACATGATAAAAATATAATAGCCAGAAGGTCTTTTTGGGTAAGGGAAGCTAAAAACTCAAACGCAGAAATAGATCTCATCTATTCCTGGAACGGTCTTTTGATTCCGGTTGAAATTAAATCCGGAGAAGGTTCAAGGTTACTATCTCTGCATCTTTACATGGATACAGCGCCTCATGATTATGCAGTGAGAATATGGTCATCTCCCTTTTCTAAAAATACAATTTATACCAGAAAAGGAAAGAAAATCCTTCTCATTAATATTCCATTCTATCTGATTCACAGGCTGCCTGAGATTCTAAATCGAATTAATAGGTGACAATTAATTAATACTGATGACCTTTTTATCCAGGTATTCGGGATAATTCATATCTGATTTATAATTTTAATCTATTTTTACATAAAATAAATTCACTTGGATCAATTTTCCGGAGATACTGAACTGGTCAAAAAA
>DNOQ01000242.1:0-7290 GCA_003501665.1 Bacteroidales bacterium
AAGCATGATTGATTTTTCTTTTTTTCCGATCATTATCCACATCGTATAAAACAATGGATCTTTTGCCGGATCAGATAACTGTATAAAAACGGGACCGCTGCTGCAATTTATTTTTGACGTGTTCGAGACACAATAATAATATTAAAGCAGTCAGCGGTCCTTATGTACACAAAGTTACATTATTTACATTTATCCTCCAAAAAGGGAAGGTCACATTTTCAGATCGTAACGATCTGCATTCATCACTTTTACCCAGGCTCTTATAAAGTCTTTTACAAACTTTTCTTTATTGTCATCCTGTGCATAAACCTCAGCATATGACCTGAGAACAGAATTAGAACCAAAAACCAGATCAACTCTTGTCGCGGTCCATTTAGTTTCTCCTGTCTTTCTGTCAACAATGTTGTAAAGATCATCTGAAACAGGATTCCAGGAGTATTTCATATCGGTAAGATTTACAAAGAAATCATTGCTTAAAACACCTTCATTATCAGTAAATACGCCATGTTTTGATCCTCCGTAATTTGTTCCAAGTACGCGCATTCCACCAACTAAAACAGTCATTTCGGGAGCAGTTAATCCCATAAGTTGTGTTCTGTCGAGAAGCAGCTCTTCGGGTTTTACGGCATAGTCTTTTTTGAGCCAGTTTCTGTATCCGTCGTGTATTGGTTCAAGCACTTCAAATGACTCTGCATCTGTCATTTCTGCAGTTGCATCACCCCGGCCGGGGCTGAACGGAACCTTAATGTTGACTCCGGCTTCCCGTGCGGCTTGTTCTATTGCAGCACTTCCACCCAAAACAATCAGATCGGCAATGCTCACTTTCTTATTCAATCCAGCCTTAATTTCCTCAAGCTTAACAAGGACTTTCTGCAATCGTCCGGGTTCATTGCCTTCCCAGTCTTTTTGCGGAGAGAGGCGTATTCTTGCACCATTTGCACCGCCACGATAATCGGAACATCTGAAAGTTCTTGCACTGTCCCATGCTGTATTTATTAACTCTGTACGGGTTAAACCACAGTTTAAAAGCTTTACTTTCAGTTCTTCAGTTTCTGCATCTGACAGGGTATAGTCAACACCGGGTATCGGGTCCTGCCAGATAAGGTCTTCTTTTGGGACATCAGGGCCAAGATAACGGCTTTTAGGGCCTAAATCGCGATGTGTCAGTTTAAACCATGCCCTGGCAAAGGTCTGACCAAAATACTCCGGATCCTTATAAAAACGTTCAGCTATTTTCCGGTATTCCGGATCCATTTTAATGGCCATATCAGCGTCTGTCATAATGGGATTTTGCCGAACTCCGGGTCTGTGAGCATCGAAAGGCTTATCTTCTTCTTTAATATTAACAGGTTCCCATTGCCATGCTCCTGCCGGACTCTTTTTGAGTTCCCATTCATAGGTCAGCAATAAGTAGAAGTAATCATGGTTCCATTTATCCGGGTGGGTTGTCCATGCACCTTCCAGACCACTGGTTACAGTATGTTCGGCATTTCCTTTACCCTTTGGATTCATCCATCCAAATCCCTGATTTTCGACAGGTGCTGCTTCAGGGGCAGGTCCCAGAAGGGATGCATCTCCGTGTCCATGAGTCTTTCCCACAGTATGTCCACCTGCAGTTAGCGCCACTGTTTCTTCGTCATTCATAGCCATACGCTTAAATGTCATCCTGACATCCCGGGCTGTTCTTATAGGGTCCGGTTGGCCATCTACTCCTTCAGGGTTCACATAAATCAGACCCATTTGAACGGCAGCCAGGGGGTTCTCAAGTGACTCACGGTTCTGATCATCGGAATAACGATTTTTTGTTGGTGCAAGCCATTCTTTCTCTGCACCCCAGTAAATATCTTTTTCGGGATGCCAGATGTCTTCACGACCCCCTCCAAATCCAAATGTCTTAAATCCCATTGATTCATATGCCATGTTACCTGCCAGGATAAAGAGATCAGCCCATGATAATTTATTTCCATATTTTTTCTTAATGGGCCATAAGAGCCGGCGTGCTTTGTCCAGGTTGACATTATCAGGCCAGCTGTTAAGTGGTGCAAACCTCTGGTTCCCGGTATTACTCCCACCGCGTCCGTCAGTTGTGCGGTACGTTCCGGCACTGTGCCAGGCCATACGAATCATAAAACCTCCGTAATGTCCCCAGTCGGCCGGCCACCAGTCCTGACTTTCGGTCATCAGCTTTTTCAGATCATTTTTCAGAGCTCCAAAATCCAGTTTTTTAAACTCTGCCCGGTAATTGAAATCCTGACCTAAAGGATTTGTTTTCGTGTCATGTTGGTGGAGGATATCAAAATTCAGGGCATCAGGCCACCAACTCATTACAGAACTATTCGTGTCTGTGTTTGCTCCGTGCATCACGGGGTATTTTCCTTTTTTTGAACTGTCCATAGTCTAAATTTTTTATTTAAATATAAACATTTGTTTTTAATTCAGACGGGGCGGTATAATTTGTTCTTCATATTGTGGAGGCATCTGTGCTGTTGTATCATTACCATGAATCATTGCAGCGCCATACATTGCTCTCCAGACGGGTAATTTACAATCCCGAGAGTTACCATTTATATTTTATTGCCGTGTTGTCTTTCTGAAAGATCTGCATTAATACAGCGTTATTTTTTAAAACTTTGTTATAAACAGAACAACTATCACGATGAATGCCAATGATTGATCCGCAGTCCGGAGAGGTTCTCTTCATTTTTCATTAATTTATTAAGTAATTAAACCTCATTTCTATTTTTTCTTCATCATTTCTTTTCTGAGAAAGGCTTTTTGTATATAAATTTAAATATTTCCATAACAAGGATCATTGGTATAGCTAAAGTAAGAACATACAGATATTCATTAAGTGTAACAGGTTTTATACGTAAAATGTTCTGCATAAATGGAATTTGCATACTCAGGATATGGATGCCTTGTGCCGCCATTACCCCGAACACAAGGATGATATTTTTTCTTAGCGGTACCCTGAATGCGGAGGTTCTTTCGGAACGAGCATTAAATACATGAAAGTTTTGCATAAACACCATTAGCAACAAGACAAGGTTGCGTGCATATACTTCATTCATTTGAATGCAGGTATTCAGATAATACCACAATCCAAGAACGATAAAGCCCATTGTTGCTCCTGCTGCAATTGTTTGACTGATCATAAGGCGATTGAATATTTTTTCATTTGGTTTCCGTGGAGGACGTTTCATTGCACCGGGTTCACCGCCCTCAAAAGCAAGGGCGACGTCCTGTATGCCGTTGGTTACCAGGTTCAACCACAGTAATTGTACTGCCAGAAGGGGTAGAGGGAGTCCTGCAAAAATTGAAGCCAGGAATAGTATAATTTCGGCTGCCCCTGCTGATATCAGCAGATAAATTACTTTTCTCACGTTGTCGTAGGCAAATCGGCCTTCCTCAACACCGGCAATTATTGAGCTGAAATTATCGTCCAACACTATCATTGATCCAACCTCTTTGGCCACATCGGTGCCGGAACCCATTGCGACACCTATATTTGCACGTTTCAGGGCCGGTGCGTCGTTTACCCCGTCGCCCGTGACCGCGACAAATTCTCCTTTGCGAATCAATATGTCAACAATTTCCAATTTTTGAGCCGGCGAAACTCTGGCAAATACAGTTGTTGATGCCACTAATTTTTCGAACGCGGGGCTGTCGTATGCCCCTGCTTCAGCAAGCATCCGGCCGGTTACCATCGGTGTATTGTCATCGGCTATCCCCAGTTCACGGGCAATGGTTCCCGCAGTTTCAGGATGGTCACCTGTGATCATGATGACTTTTATCCCTGCTCCATGGCACTGTTCAACCGATACCCTTGCTTCTGACCTCAAAGGGTCGATAAATCCTACGAGGCCATTAAATGTAAGTGAACCTATATCTTCATTTTCATAAACTTCTTTCTTTTCATAATTAAGAAACTCTCCACTGGCAAACGCCAGTACCCTGTAACCTTTTTTTGACAGCTCTTCGGCATCAGTAAGAATCTTGTCCCTGTCAATATCTTTAATCTCACCTTGAACCGGCATATTCTCACAGAAACCGAGAATGGTTTCAACAGCTCCTTTTACGCATATGTACACAGAATTCTGCCTGCTGCAAAATGAAGCAGAGAATTTTCGCTCCGATTCATAAGGTATCTTGCCTATCGGTTTTAGCTCTGTCCGCCACTTTTCGGGATTGACTCCGAGTTTATAACTCATTCCAAGCAAAGCGACATCCATAGCGTCGCCATGATATGCCCATTTTTCGCCTTCCCGGGTTAATGAACCCTCATTGGCGAAAACAGCAATACGGGTAATTTCAGAAATCTCTTCAAGGTCACTGACCTCTATTTCTTTGTTTTCAACATCGGTAACCGAACCGTCTCCGTTATATCCTTCCCCTGTTACTGAAAAACGGGTTCCATCAGGTAAAAGGATTACTTTGACAGTTTGTTCATTCACTGTGAGTGTCCCGGTTTTGTCGCTTGCAATAACCGTACAACTGCCCAGACTTTCAACCGATGTCAGTCTGCGGACAATTACATTGCGTTTGGCCATTCGCTTTGTTGCGATTGACAATGCGACGGTTAAAGCAACCGGCAAGCCTTCGGGTATTGCGGAAACTGCCAGTGCCACGACAAAAAAGAAAATGGCTGTCAGATCCATACCCTGAACTCTCAGTAAAATGGCTAAAAGAACGCTGAGGACAATAATAAAGATGCTTATCTGCCTGATAAATTTTTCCATGCGCTGGACCAGCGGAGGTTTTGCGGAAGCCGACCCGGTTACATCCTGAGAGATCCTTCCTACCTGTGTGTCTGCACCTGTGCAAACCACCACTCCCAAACCCCGTCCTTTCAACACTGTGGCTCCTGCAAAAGCCAT
This sequence comes from Bacteroidales bacterium, assembly GCA_003501665.1. Lineage (GTDB taxonomy): Bacteria > Bacteroidota > Bacteroidia > Bacteroidales > VadinHA17 > LD21. The sequence continues at coordinate 4,878 of DNOQ01000242.1, forward strand.
GTTGGTTCTTTCGGCAACACCAAGATTCTCCTGCAGTAAACCAATCTGCTTAATTGCTGCAATTGATTCCCCGGTAAGAAAACTTTCATCAATCTCAAGTCCCGATACTTCAAGTAATCTCATGTCGGCCGGAACTTTCATTCCCGATTCAAGGAGAACAATGTCTCCTGGTATAAGATCTTCTGAAGGCACTTCCCTTTCTTTTCCGTCCCTTCTGACCCTTGCCGTGATCTTCATTAGTTTTTGAAGGCCACTGGCACTTTTTTCGGCATTGAACTCCTGATAGGCTCCCAACCCGCTGTTTATGAGAATAACCAAAAAAATGAATATGGCATCCTTCCCCTCGCCAATGGCTACCGATGCAACAGCAGCTGCAACAAGAATAAAAATCAATGGGTTCAATAATTGGTGAAGGATTATTTGTGCCAGGGTGACTTTTTTACCTTCAGGCAGTTTATTCTCCCCGTAAAACTTTAACCTTTCTCCTGCTTCTTCCTGTTTTAAGCCATTCACAGATGTCCTGAGCTCGCTGAAGATTTCTTCCGCAGGAAATGCATGCCATTGCTCCCTGGCTAATGAGTCCTGATGTTTAATTACTTTTCTTTTGTCCGTTTTATGCATTCGTGCTATTTTATGTTATGATGAACATTTTTAATTTGATTGTGCCATTCAATGAATCTTTGAGATGGCCGGTCTATTTGTCTTGGCGGTAGTGTTTTAAGATATTACCATGGTACTTGTAATAAAGGTGGTAAGTGCATATAATAAGATCAGGTGCCCGGATGTAATGCAATATGAGACTTAATTCCGCGAACTGTGTACCAAATGAAGTCCTCTTTATTTAGGTACAGTTGTATTTAATCTAACAATGATTTAATGTCAGACTTTAGGGTAGGGATCCTGCTTTTTATTATTTGCCAAACTTCTTCAGCATCTATCCCAAAATAATCGTGAGCAACTATATTCCTGAATCCTTTGATTTTACCCATTCGATCTCAGAATGTTTCTTTTTGAATTCGTCTGATATTTTATCAATCATTTCACCAATGACTACAAAATTCATCATCGTAGCATCAAAGTTTCTGTAATCATTGTTTAAGTCATCAGCAGATTTTATCCCAGATGTATATTCCATGATCCTGTCAATAGCTTCAAGAATTGACTCAAGGCAATGTTGATCCTTAGTAAGCATGAACAGTATCTTTTAGAATAGAATTTTTTAACCTGGGTTTGATATATTTCTCACGACAGATGTCGACATCAATTCCCAAATGATTATAGAAAAACTCTTTTAAATTTATTTTTACTTTTTTAAGTTTGATAATGTTTCAATATCTTCCGGATGTACTGATCCATTGGGTAAGGGACCAATATTCAGCAATAGATTATAGTTTTTTAACAATGCATCGCCCAGCAAAATCTTTACATCGTCAACTTTTAAATGATGCCCGTCATGCGCTTTATTGTAACCCCAGTTTGCACCCGCTCCGGATAGATGGGGCTGCATTGTGTTGCACACTTCTTTGGGCTTGTTCATGTTCAATTCATAAACCTGCTGTGCCAAGGGATATTGATCCCCTACCCTGGCATTACCACCACGCTCAGGAGCCATAAAATCTTCGTCGCCGTTTGCGCCTTGTTTAAATGAGATGAGTGCGTGTGGAGACAAGTTTCGGATTAAAGCATAAGTTTCTTCAATGAGAAAAACACCGGGATTGGCATAATACCCCATAATCGGGTCAAACCATATTCCTGCAATGGACGGGTATTGTGTCAATAATTCTTTAAGCTGGGCATGGACGTAGTTTACATACATCCGGAAGTCTTCCGGTTTTTCATATTTGTACTCCGCAGGTTGTACCTTATAGGCAGGACGGGCGTTAGCCCAACCTGCTTCTCTCGAATAAAACCAGGGATGTTTCCAGTCGGCTGCATACGAATAATACAGGAACAGCCCCAATCCTTCCTTTTCGCAGGCTTCGGCCATCTCTGCAATTAAGTCGCGGCCGGCAGGTGAGTTTATGCTGTTGAAATCCGTTTCTTTGGTTTTGAACAGGCAAAAACCGTCGTGGTGTTTGCTGGTGATGGTAATGTACTTCATCCCGGCATTCTTAGCCAACTGCACGATAAAATCCGCATCGAAACCGGAGGCAGTAAATTTGTCTTTTAATTTTGCATACTCATCCAGCGGGATAGTATCTCTCAGCTGGATCCACTCGCCCTTCCCCAACTGGCTGTAAAGTCCGTAATGGATGAACATCCCAAAACGGGCATCTTTGAACCATTGAAGATTGGCTTCCCGTGGATTTTGCCGGTACTTTTCGGTGTAGTCATTGAGATAGTCAGGTACCTGGCTTTTCACGGAAAAACCAACTGACATGAAAAAGATAGACAATAATATAACGAGACTTAA
>DNOQ01000242.1:7421-8523 GCA_003501665.1 Bacteroidales bacterium
TCACAGCAATTTTTTTGCCATTTTTAAATTCTTCAAATAATTTGATTGACCATTCTTTGAATTCCTGGTCAATGCAGCCGCCAATTACTGAAGTGTCAATATATACACGGATTATCACCTTATAAGTAATTTTTTCAAAGGTAACAAAGTTCTTCACCGGAGCCAAATCGCATACACCTGACGGGAGTCTGTCTAAAAACCTTTTCGATCAACGATTTTTACGGTTAATTTAAAGCGATTTGAAGAATGGGTTTATTTGCACCGGAAAAAATATTCTCCGGAAAATCGATAGCTCAAACCGGATTATTTTTATCCTTTATAAACATTTTATTGTGCCATTCAATGAATCTTTGAGATGGTCTGTCAATTTGCCTCGTTGGCAGAGTTTTTAAGATATTACGGATCTTTATTGTACACAGTGGTTTATTCAAATAGTTCCTTTATTGTTTTCATTGGCAAAAACATCTTCCCGCTGTCTGGTAATTTAATAAATCCATATATTTTATAGAATCGTTCAGCTTCCTTATCAAGCGGATCAACAATAACAGCGAATGCTCCAATAGAATTTGATGCTCCAAAGCACCTTTTCAAAGCATCAATCAAAAGAATTTTTCCTATTCTTTTCCCCCGGAAATTTTTATCAATTGCCAATCGACCCAGCAAGATTGTTGGAATCGATAAATATGATTTGGGAAGTTTTTTCCTGAATGTTTCAGGAATTAAATCATTTGGTATACTACTGCTTGATAAAGTATATTTTGTTGCAGTGTATCTTATAATTTTATATATCAGCTAATTACTAAATACAAAATCCCAGCAATGGCCATTATAAAATTGGCAATAATATGAATTGTGAACGCTGGCAGAATACTTTTACTTTTATATACAACAAACGCTGTTGTAATGCTTACTACAAACAAAACAGGAAATAGCCATAACTGAAATGTGTGATACAATGCAAAAAGTAAACCATTGATTATCCAACTCCATTGTCCCAGTGAATACATTTTTGGGAGCAACCATGCACGAAAATATATCTCCTCTGCCAGAATATTTAGTAAAAGTGTTATCGACATTACGATAAGAAACATAAAATTTCCTT
>DNOQ01000405.1:0-2897 GCA_003501665.1 Bacteroidales bacterium
TAATTAGAGTTTTTAATAGCAGAAGATTGACATAGAATTATGTGTAAATTGCCCGTAGGGCATTAATGCCAATAGAAGATCGATATTTCATTATGTCCAAATTGCCCGTAGGGCATCAATGCCAATAGCAGATCGATATTTCATCGTGTACAAATTATGTAAATTAAACAAGCTTCTCAATATCAACCCGAATATTTTGCTTATGCCCGCAACCTTATGTAAATTTGAGAACTGGAATGAAGAGCGAATCAGATATCCGGATTATGAAAAGATCGTCTATAACCATATTTATCCTGTCAGTCACACTATTGATTATTTTTATTTCCTGCACCAAGAAAGAAATACCTGTAGTTACAACCGAAGAAATATCTGCAATTTCAATAATGTCAGCAAAAAGTGGCGGCAATATAACTGATGACGGCGGTGCTGAAATAAAGGAAAGAGGTGTTTGCTACAACACCACAGGAAATCCCACTGTTAAAAATCAAAGAACCTCCGATGGTTCCGGATCAGGACCATTTACCAGCAACCTCAAATACCTGAATCCCGGAACTTATTATTATATAAGGGCTTATGCCAGGAACAAGGCTGGAACCGGATATGGCGATGTGAAGGAATTTGCCACACCGCCGCTGACAATCGGAACTGTGGAGGATATTGAAGGAAATTCCTATGGGACTGTAGTCCTTGGTAATCAGACCTGGATGACAGAAAACCTGCGTACCACAAAATACAACGACAATACTGCCATTCCACTGGTACGTGCAGGAGATATCTGGAACAGGCTCGCTTCACCCGCCTACTGCTGGTATGACAATGACTCACTGGACAATAAACCTGATTATGGTGCACTTTACAACTGGTACACGGTTGCCTCCGGTAAATTATGCCCCTCAGGATGGCATGTCCCGACAGATAATGAATGGATCATCTTATCGGATCTTCTCGGAGGAGAAAATATTGCCGGCGATAAGCTGAAGGAAGAGGGCGGAAACCACTGGGTTAATTACAGTACCGCATCAAACAATGTAAGTGGCTTTACTGCCCTGCCGGGAGGAGGCAGAATCAATGGCAGCTTTGTTTATATGGGACTGGCCGGTGCCTGGTGGACATCTACCTCTTATGACGATAATAATGCCTGGGCCAGGGAACTCGATAATGATGTGGTAGAATTATTGGCAGGTGTATTAAGTAAAAGCTACGGCTTTTCAGTACGCTGTATCAGGAATTAATAAAATCAACGTATTTAAAAACATATTATAATACTTAGATCTCTAATTCACAGACTTAAAACACAATATCTGATACTAACTATGGATAAAATGAATAAACGTTCTTTTCTCAAAAATGCGGGATTGATAGGTTTAGGAAGTATTGTTGATCCCGGCAGCTTTTCCCGACTTATGGAATCAGTTGCACAAATCCCTTCACGCGAACTTGCTGAAGATGAAAATTTCTGGAGTCGGATCAGAGCAGGATACCGCCTGAAACCTGATTATATCAACCTCGAAAACGGTTATTACTGCATTCTTCCACAACAGATCCTCGAAAGCCAGATCAGGCATTTACGGGAGATCAATTATCAGGGATCATATTACATGCGGACAGTTCAGTTTGAAAACAAAAAGAAAATGGCGGACAAACTTGCAGAACTTGCAGGTTGTCCTTCTGAGGAGATGATAATCACAAGGAACACCACTGAATCTCTCGATATGATTATCGGCGGACTTGACTGGAAACCGGGAGACGAAGCTGTTATGGCCGAACAGGATTATCCGTCGATGCTTAACATGTTCAGACAGATTGCCGCCCGGTATGGTGTTGTGAATAAAATTGTATCTGTTCCGAATGATCCTTCTTCAGATGAGGAGATTGTAAATCTGTATGCCAACGCCATAACGGATAAAACAAAACTTCTGATGATATGTCACATGATAAATATAACCGGGCATATACTCCCGGTTCAAAAGATCTGTGAAATGGCTCACAGTAAAGGAGTTGAGGTGATGGTTGACGGAGCACATGCATTCGGGCACTTCCGGTTCACAATTCCGGAACTGGATTGCGATTATTACGGAAGCAGTCTGCACAAATGGCTGAGTGTCCCCCTGGGTTCAGGGATCCTCTGGGTTAAAAAGGAGAAAATCAGAAAGATCTGGCCTCTGATTGCATCAGGCGTGACAGACCCCGATAATATATTAAGGTTGAACCAGATTGGCACCCACCCTGTGTATACCGATCTCACGGTAAAGGAATCAATCGATTATTACAACATGCTGGGTGCCGAACGGAAGGAGACAAGGCTCAGATACCTCCAGCATTACTGGACCGATAAAGTGAGGGATCTGCCTCATATAATCCTGAATACTCCGTCTGATCGCAGCCGTTCATGTGCCATTGCAAATGTTGGAGTGAAGGGGATCAAACCAGGGGAGCTCGGAGACATCCTGTTGAAAAAATACAGGATCTACTGTGCCCCGATTGATGGAGCTGCAGTTCACGGTTGCAGGATCACCCCCAATGTTTATACTTCGACAAAGGAACTGGATGTCCTTGTCAAAGCGCTTAAGGAACTTGGTTGATCAGGTAGTTTTTTCTTTCCGGCGGTATATTCTCCTGCCGAATTTCAGAAGCAGGTAAGTAATAACAACAATAATTACCGCTGCAATAATAAGCGGAATCACAAGAGATAGTAAGGATGTCCCGATTGCCGCTGCATTCTCGCCGGTTGCGACAACTGTGTTCCCCATCCCTGCAGTAAGTTTGGCCGATGCCAGACGTGTAAGTGCAGTCCCTCCCTGTACGGCAGCAGCCGACCCTCCGCCGAAAAGAAATCCTGTCGCCCATTTAAGGAGGTCATTGTCAATTGGCAGTACCGATGTGAGAAGAAGAGTACC
>DNOQ01000405.1:2977-3331 GCA_003501665.1 Bacteroidales bacterium
GCAATGCTTGCGATCAGCATCGGAACAAAAACCCTGAAACCACAGCTCGCACTTAATCCTATCCCGATTGCGACAGCAACCACTAATTCCTTATCCATGTCACTGATATTATTACTGTAAAAGTCAACATTGCATTTTGCCTAAATTTAATGTTTTTAGTTTCAGCTCAGAACTAATTTATCTATCTTTAACAACTATCAGGTAACATGATAACTTATTATAATATTCTAAAAACCCAAATTACTACTTAAATGGAAGATAACACAAAAAATGATCCGGCAGAACCTGAAAAGGAAGGTTTACTGGACAAGGCAAAAAAGCTTTATGAAAAAGCAGATGATTTCATTGACGACA
>DNOQ01000486.1 GCA_003501665.1 Bacteroidales bacterium
ATATATCCGTATGGATTTTTATTATTGGGGCACTTGTAAGTATTATTATAGCTCTGTTAACAGTTGTTGTTATCACATACAGGTCAGCAACATCCAATCCTGCTGATTCGTTAAGGTATGAGTAGATGATCAGAATTTGGGAAACCTGCAAACCAGAATAATACCACTCACAGCTCTCAATTAACCGTTCACAGCTTCTTTCTGCTTCTTACAGAATTTTCTTGCCTGCATACTGTATAATACATAATTTCCTGATGAATTTGTATTGATCGCAGTCTCTTGGCAAATATTTATGTGACTGACGTGGCGAAGCTGTAAGAATTCAATAAATTAGTAATTGCATTTATTAGCTATGTCTGTATCTTCATTTAAGAGGGATTTTAAACCGGACTTCTGGTTCTTTCAGATTACAGGATGGATAGGATTCGGAATTACCGATGCTCTTATCAGCGAATATGACTTTATCAGCATCAGCCCGAGATATTTCATAATCTGGCTGGCAAGTTTAGTGCTTGGCTTCATAATATCCATTGGATTAAGGATTTATTACAAATATTTCTTAAGTAAAAATTCCGGCATTCTGACTGTTGCATTGTTAATCGTATCCGGATCCATCATTGCTGCCCTGCTCTGGCAATATGTGGGGGACTTTGTACGCAGACCCCTTTATGGCGGAGAGTATATACCAAGTTATGAACCGGGACATCTGGTCCAAAGGATTTATATGCTGGTATGGCCTTACTTTGTTTGGAGTGTACTGTACTTCGGAATCAAGTTCTGGATAAATATGGTTGAGGAAAAGATCAGAGCGAGCAGAGCCGACGCAGACTCGAGGCAGGCGCAACTGCAAATGCTCCGATACCAGATTAATCCGCATTTCCTGTTTAATACCCTGAATTCCATCAGGGCTTTGATAAGAAGAGAGACTGAATCAGCTGAAATGATGATCACTGAGTTCTCTGAATTCCTGAGGTATACTCTTAAGCATAATAATAAAACATATATTCCGCTGGAAGAAGAGATTGAGATAGTAAGAAAATACCTGCTTATTGAAAAGATCAGGTTTGAAAACAGACTTATCTACAGCTTTGAAAATAGTGATGAGAGTTTGAAAATCCCTGTATTATGTTTTCTTCTTCAGCCGTTTGTCGAAAATGCAATAAAACATGGCCTGAAGAATTCTCCATCAGGAATAGCGCTGGCTATACGTTCCTATATTATTGATAATGAGTTGCACCTTGAAATTGACAATACAGGGAGATGGATCCCTGAAACCGAAGAAAGCGGTACGGGAATCAGGAATGTCGCTGACAGACTGGCAACTGCTTATCCGGGAAATCATACCTTTGAAATAGAAAAAGGTGATAAAATGGTAAGAATCTCGATTTCAATCAAATTGGGAAAATGAATACCTACCAAGCTCTGATCATTGATGATGAACGGCTTGCAAGGATTACTCTTTCTGATATTCTGGCAGATTACCCGGCTATTAAAATCATCGGAGAGGCAGAATCTGTTGCTGATTCAGTGAACCTGATAACCAGGCTAAATCCCGATCTGCTTTTCCTGGATATACAGCTCAGCGACGGTACAGGGTTTGACCTTCTGAACAAGATCAATTACTCAGGCAATATCATATTTATTACTGCTTATGATGAGTTTGCAATAAGGGCTTTTGAAGTGAATGCAATTCACTACCTGATGAAACCTGTATCTCATAAGCAGTTAGGAGAAGCTATCTCCAGGCTGGAGAGAAAAGACAAGGAAAAAGAACCTGCAGGAATAACAAACTATAAATACAGTGATCGGCTTCTGCTATCATGCGGGAATCACCTGAATTTCATCAAAATCCTTTCTATAACCAAAATTACAGCAGCAGGCGACTATACTGTAATACACACGGTTGATGGTAAGGAATTCATCGACTCAAAAACCATGACTGAATGGGAAAGCCGGCTTCCGGAAAATCACTTCTTAAGGATCAACCGCTCCACGATCATAAATTTTGATGCTATAGAAAAAACCGAACAGCTGTCTGTGAATCTGGTCCTTATCACGGTCAAAGGTATATCCCAGCCTTTCAGAATCAGCAGGTCATACTATAAAAAGATCCGTGAGAAATTCAGCTGACAGCATAAGCTGAACATACCTGTTTTCTCAAATCCAAAGATTATCAATTACTTATCATAGGAGGCTGAATATGAAACGAAATATTATTGTTATGTTAATACTGATTTGTTTACTGATTAATTTGACTTCGTGCATATGTCATAAAAATCAGCATATAAGAATCTTTGAGATTGTGTGGAATAAGGTTAATGATACATATTATGATCCCGCATTCGGAGGCCTTGACTGGAAGAGTATTCATGACCGGTATTTGCCAAAGGTAAAGGCTGTTGAGAATGATCAGGATTTTTACTTGCTGGTAAACAGGATGCTGTGGGAACTGAATGTTTCACATGCAAACTTAATTTCTCCAGGAAATCTGGCACGGTCCGAGCCTCTGGTTTGTGCCGAAGGCAGCCCGGGATTTGATATCCGACTGCTCGACGGTGAAGCAGTGATTACATCTGTCAAATCCGGATCTCCCTCATGGGAGGCGGGTCTGCGTCCCGGGTATGTAATTCAGGCTGTGGATGAAATCCCTGTTGAACAAATTGTACAGGAAGCGGAATCACTGATGCGGCCTCCTTATAACTGCCGGGGATGTACTGGAATATTCACGAAAGCAGTACTTAGCCGCATATATGGCAGGGCGGGTACGGAAGTTTTAATCAAATATTCAGAAGACAGAGGGGAAGAAATAGATACTTCATTAATTCAGATAAAACGGAGTGGCAGAGCTCTTGGACCCAAGGGCATGCTTTATCTCGCAGTGGATTTTGAATCAAAGCTCCTGGAAAACGGGATCGGATATATGCGGCTAAACACTTTCCAGCAGCCTCTTGCCCCTCAGATATCCGGAGCCATCAAGTCGATGGGAAATGTAAATGGAATTATTTTTGACCTTAGGGGGAATGCCGGAGGAGAAATCGAAGAGATGCCCGATCTGTTTTTAAATGATACATCACTGTTATTTCTCCGGAAGTCCAGGAACGAAGAAACAAAGATGTTTTTCAGTCCTGCCGAGGAAATTTATGAAGGACCGCTCGTCCTTCTTATTGATCAGTTATGCGGCTCAGCGTGTGAGCTTTTCGCTGCCTGCCTTCAGGCAGCCGGGAGGGCTGTCGTTATTGGAGAGCAGAGCCCCGGAGCGGTTATGGAATCTGATATGAAGGTTTTCCTGAATGGATCAATCCTCATGTATCCTGTGGCGCAGCTGGCCACTCCTGATGGCACAGTGCTTGAAGGGAATGGTGTGGTGCCGGATATTGAGGTTGAGCTTGACAGAGAGATGCTACTGAAAGGATCCGATTCCCAGATTGAAGCTGCCATCAGTTACCTTGAAAATAAAACACAGAAATAAACAGCTGATCAGGAAGAACTAAAGCTTTGTTATATCAATTATCTATTCATAATTAATCACCGCGATTGTCATTTCACTCGCGGTTTTTTATATTTTTGAATTGATTCTTTAATCAGTAACAATGAGAATACATGGTGCAACATTAATTGTATTAACACTATTATCTCTAAAACTCAGCGCACAATCAAGCTTGTCAGTTCTCGATAATTCCATCATCAAAGCTGAGAACAGGATTGAAACCAGTTCTGTTCCATCATTCAGAAACCTCGAAAGTTTTATCGTCTGGCACGCAGGCAGTTACAAACACATTAATTATTATAATGGTATATCCGGCGAAACCCTTCATCAGGTTCAGTCACAGACAAAAAGCATTGTATCATTATTGATGGGAATTGCAATAGACAAAGGATTTGTAAAAGATGAGTATGAACCAGTATCGCTTTTCTTCTCTGAGTTTTTCAGGGTAAGCGACAGCCTTAAGTCGCTGATTACTATCCGTGACTTGCTGACCATGTCAGCAGGTATTGAATGGGAAGAGATGCTCCCTTTCAACGATCAGAGAAATAATAATATCCAAATGAACTATAGCGGCAACTACCTGCAGTATGCCCTGATGCGGCCAATGGCCGTGCGGCCATTTACCGGGTTCAAATACAACAGCGGGGCTCCGATGATCGTCGCAGGCATAATTGAAAAAACCAGTAAAATGCCATTGGAAAAGTTTGCAGAAAAGTATCTGTTCAGCCCATTGAATATAAAAGAATACCGCTGGATAAAGGATTCAACCGGTTTATGCCATGCAGGAGGAGGGTTATTCCTGAAACCGGAAGATCTCTTAAAAATAGGAGTTCTGGTACTCAATAACGGAAAATGGGAAGGGGAAAACATTGTCCCGGAAGAATGGCTCGGCAGGAGCTTCGAACCATATTTCAAAACCTCTTTCAGCGACCACAGTTATGGCTATTTCTGGTGGATAAAGGATATGAAAATATCAGATAACAAAACAACACGGGTAATATCAGCCCAGGGAGCCGGAGGACAGTATATGTTCATTATCCCCGAATACAACCTGATAGTTGCTTTCACTGAAAATAATTTCGGCACTCCACTTGTGGGACCATTTCTGTTTGAAGCATACATAC
>DNOQ01000622.1 GCA_003501665.1 Bacteroidales bacterium
ATGCTGAGAAATAATATGGAGAACCTGAACCAGCTTTTAACGGTATTTGTGCAGGAATCATCTGCCAGTCTGGTTCAGATTGTCAACCCCGAAACCAGGATGGTAATACTCTCATCCGATAAAAAATACGAGGGGAAGGAGTATTCCGGGGAAGTTAATTTTGAAATTAACCAGCCGGTGGTTGTAAAGGATGACCAAATGATTAGCATTATAACGCCCATAATGGGCTTTAGCAACAGGATCGGGGTTTTGATAGTTGAGGTGAAGTGAGATTACCTTTTTAAAATACCCCGAACCAGGCCTCCCGTTTGATATGAAAATATCTTTTCAAAACCTGTTTTACGCCCTGGCCACAGTGATTGGGCTGCTTGCAATCATGATTCTGGGTAAACCTATCCTGATTCCCCTAGCCTTTGCTTTGATTATGTCCTTTATACTTTTCCCGTTAGCAAAGAAGTTTGAGTCATGGGGAATGAAAAAAGTACTCTCTGCCTTTCTCTCCATTCTGACGGTCATTTTAATCATTGCAGGTGGCATTTTCCTCTTCTCAACTCAGCTTATCGAACTTTCAAAGGATTTATCCGACTTCCAGGACAGGATCATCCGTACTTTTGCTGACGTCACATTATATATCAACAAGAATGTGAATATCATATCAAATCTGGAGAAAAATGAGCTGTCTGACAAAATCAAGGATATGCTCAAAGAATCTACAGGCCAATTGGCAGGTAAAACTTTCACCACATCGACAACTTTTCTCGCCGGACTACTTGGAACAATAATATTTACCTTCCTGATCTTAATCTACAGAGATGGGTTAACAGAGGCAATAATGGGGTTTTCTCCTGAAGATAAAAAAGAAAGAGTATTCCGGATGTTTAAATCAGTTCAGCAGGTTGGACAAAAATATTTGTCCGGAATGGTGCTTCTCATCCTTGTAATAGGTTTTGCAAATAGCATTGGACTTTGGATTATCGGACTTGACAATCCGTTCCTGTTTGGCTTCTTTGCCGCTTTTTTGTCTATCGTTCCTTACATAGGGACAGCTTTGGGAGCTATTGTTCCTATCCTGTATGCTTTTGTCTCTTTTGATTCTCTGTGGCCGGTATTGGCAGTCGTAATTCTATTATGGGCCGTTCAATTGATTACGGATAATTTTCTCACTCCTAAAATTGTAGGAGGCAGTTTGCGCATAAATGCATTGGCTTCAATTATGAGTCTGATCATTGGCGGTCTGGTCTGGGGTGTGGCAGGAATGATATTGTTTTTGCCGTTTACTGCAATGTTGAAAGTTTTTTGTGCTGAATTTGAAGAACTCAAACCAATCGCGCTTCTGCTTGGTAACCATGAATATAAAGAAAAAAGATATGGCGGCAGATATATCAAAAAAAGGTTCACTAAGGCACAGGGCTGGTTTTCCAGATTCCACACCGGTTTTAAAAATAAGTCAGGAGACAAACAGCCTGATTATCCTGAAAAATAGACAGAGTCCTTTACTATTCATAGAGCAGGTTTGATTTTTTCTTCAGGGAGAAATGTGTGAATCATATAAATATTCCCCATAACTGTATAACGCTTTACTTGATTAACAACGATACTTTTATGTCATCCCTGGTGAGCATTTCCGGGGATTAAATATTATAAATCCGCTTCGCAGGCTTCTCTTTGGGGGAGGTTGGCGGGGCTTAAAAAATTAATCATGAGTACAGGTAAAGTAGTATTAGGTGCATTGGCAGGACTTGCCATTGGTGCAATAGCAGGAATTTTATTCGCACCAGAAAAAGGTTCAACAACACGCAGGCAAATCATGGATAAAGGAGATGAATACATGGATGGAGCAAAATCAAAGTTTTCTGATGTTCGTGATTCGCTGACAAACAAATATGAAAAAGCTAAAAGAGATGTTGAAGGCTTCGTTGACAAAGGAAAAGCAAAATACGAAAGTGTAAGAAAAGATGTGAAAAATGCGGCGGCAGAATTTAAACATGAAGCCGCACAGGATTTTAACCAGGCAACATCATAATTTCAATTCAATCGTCATTTAAAAACATAAAAAGAAGACGGAAAAAGAAAAAGTAATTGAAGGACTGAACTCGCTGCAATAAATTATTCTGTTGAACTTAATATAGAAGCAGTCTCAGAAGTAGTATAAATCAATACACAATGAACAATCTTTTCAGAGGATTAATATCTGGTTTCGGAGCATGGAAATTAGGCGGTGGTTGTTTGGGCACTATTGTGGTTTTTATAATTATCTGGGTTGTCCTGGGACAATGCAGCTAATCTAATACTCAGAAATATCCGGTTTCCCTGCCGTGGCGCCACAATTTCTTTGTTTAAGAGGAATATCATGTGGTAAGCGGTGAGGGCTGCCCCCGGTTTTGGCGGGAGCGGCCCTTCGGCTGGCGGTTCACGTTTTTACCGACGCGGGAAGAGACTCAAATTGGAACAGTCTTAATCATAGCACATAAATAAAGCATCAAAATGAGATCAAAAAACAGAGCAAGTCTCACAATAGTTCAAATGAACGACACCCATGCCTATTTTGATGTCCATCAGGAGATGTTTTGGTATGGAGATCATGCTTTATACCGCAAGGCAGGAGGTTATGCCCGCATTGCCACAATTG
>DNOQ01000363.1 GCA_003501665.1 Bacteroidales bacterium
CCTGCGCCCTGTGCCCTGTGCCCTGAGTCATTCATACCTCAGCGCCTCCACCGGATTCCTTGTTGCCGCCCTCCAGCTCTGCCAGCTCACCGTTAACAGTGCAATTCCCAATGATAGCAGGCCTGCCATTGCAAATATCCACCAGCTTATTCCGGTTCTGTAGGCAAATCGTTCCATCCATTTTGAAATCAGCCAGAAAGAAACCGGAACCGAAACAGCTATGGCCGCCAGCACCCATTTTATATAAGCTGTATTAAGCATCAGCAAAATCCCGGCTTCCGAAGCTCCGTTTACTTTCCTGATCCCTATTTCCTTTTCTCTTTTCGATATGCTCATGAGCGAGATCCCGAATAATCCCATAACAGACAGAACCAGGGCCAGAAGTGAAAATGCCTTTATAATGCGGCTCTGATCCCTTTCACGTGCATAAAAATTCTCCACCTGGTCGGTCAGATACCGTACTTCAAAAATTTCATCCGGTGAAATCTGCGAATAGAGATCCCTGAATATCTTTATTATCTTTTCATCATTCACACCGTCGGTTTTAATCGCCAGGAGACCCATCCTGGCTGGATTCTGAGGCAGGATAACCATTGGCTGAATAGTGGTATGCAATGAATGTGCATGAAAATCCCTTACTACTCCCCTCACCCTGAAAGCAAGCAGGTTACCTCCCGCTTTTACATTATGCACCCTGGCAGCCGATTCATTAATGAGCACTTCAGGCGGGCCTTCCTTGTAGGGGCCGAAAGGTGATCCGTCAATAATCTCTATACCCAGCAGCTCGGTCATTCCTTCACCCATTATCAGACCATCAAACCTGATTCTCTCTCCCGATACATCTGCAAGATTGATTGGCAGGAAATTTCCAAACGGCGGAATGAACGAGCCTCCGGCAACATCGATCACTCCGGGGATCTTCCTGATCTCATCGCACAGGGTAAGGAAACTGCTCCTCAACTCGTCGGAACTAAGATCAGCCACAATGACATTTTCAGGATTAATGCCCCTGTAACCGCTCCTTGAATAGTTAAGTTGTTTTGAGACCGCAATAAGCGCGGTCACAAGTATCATGTAGATAGTGAAATGGAGCAGCAGAAATGAGTAATTCCATCTTTTTGACCCGTTCAGTCCGGGTATCTTGCCCGAGATCATTTTTAAAGCAGGTATCCGTGAATAATTCATCCCGATAATCCAGCCCGACAGTAACCCGGTAATAAGAATAAGCATCACAAGTAAGATCCACAGCAGTGGAGTCAGAAAGATCTGACCGGAAAGTGTCTTTCCAAGAGTGTTATTGATAAAAGGAATCCCGGACTCAATAACAAAAATGGCCGGAATGAGGCTCAGCAATACAATAACAAAGGATTCCAGAATAACCATTCTTCTGATCCTTCCATGAGAGGCGCCATAGACTTTTCTTGTACCCAGTTCTCTGGTTCGCTCGGATACTCCTGCCCGGGCAAGGAGAACAAAATTCGCCAGTGAGATCAGTAGGATCATCAATGATATAATTTCATAGTATTTAAGCTCATCAGCATTTCCCCTCCGGAGGAAAAAACTTCCGGTTATGTCTTCCGATCCCAGGTAAATATCAGTAACGGGTTGTAAATTAAAACGAAGAGTATCCTGTCCGGGATTTGCAATCAGTTCCTTGTATTTTTCCATTTTCGCCGGCAGCACTTCAGGATCCGCATTATTATCAAGGACCAGGAGCGAAAGGAATTCGGAATCCCTCCATCCCAACGGCTGAGTTTCCGATGTCCCGTAATCACCCAGGTCTCTCTGAAACTGCCCCAGCATTTTCTGAGATAGTTTTATATCGGCAATCAATGCCGGATGTAGTGTCGAATTTGAAGGAATTTCCTTGTACACTCCCGAAACGGTAAGCTTTAAAAAACCTTCTGGAAATCGTACCTCAATCACTTCCCCCGGAGCAGAAAGATTCCCAAAATATTTCATGGCCGATTTTTCAGAGATGGCCACCTCGCTCATCGAAGCAGCCGGGGTACCTGAGATAAAATCAATTCCCATGATCCTGAAAACCGACGGATCGGCAAACCCAAAATCTTCCTCCCTCACAATTTCGTTTCCCTGAGTCTTAATCTGAACGGAACCAGACTGGTAATACCTGAAATAATCCCTTACTTCCGGAAATTCATTTTTCATCGACTCTGCGATCGGATAATGAACCTGAGAAAAGGTACCTGAAATTATGCGATACACATTTCTGTGGTCAGGGATGAAAGTATCAAACGACTTTTCATGAACCACAAGTGCCAGAAGAACAATTATGCAACCAAGTCCTATTCCCAGACCCAGAATGCTGATTGCGGAAATGACCTTCTTTCTTAGAATACTTCTAAATACCGCTGTTAATTCCTGCTTTATCATGGTATTCTGTTTTTTATAGATGAACTAAAATGATGCCATTGTTATATATTGCTGAAATACAACTTTTTTCATAATTACCTTTAAACACCAAGTTAATATTTTTTACGTTTTTATGTAAAATATTTTAACGATATATTGACTTTTGCTTTAGTTTAAAATAAATTTAACCACGGAGAACAAGATAAAAATTAACCACGGAGAACCCAGAGAACCACGGAGAAGAAATGAAAAAAGAATAA
>DNOQ01000025.1 GCA_003501665.1 Bacteroidales bacterium
AGGATTGCTTGGTCGCTTCGCTCCTGCTAATGACAACATTTTGTAACCGATTGATTTATAATACGATGAGATTCCTCACTTCGTTCGGAATGACATGGTCGGATTTGATGGGGGCTGGGAGGGAAGCCGGGGCGTTTTGCAGAAACTTTTCTTCATGGAATAAATTTTATTCAAAACGCCCCGGCTTCCCTTCCCTGATAACCCCGAAATTGCTGTCATTTCGAGCGAAGCGAGAAATCTGCCACGGATTATATAAAGTTTTGCCATGGCGCCCTGAATATGACTTTATTTATAAAGGGTTGTCATTACCCCTGGAGTGCAGAATTTTTGAATAGGGACTCGCAAGAACGGTAGCAGAGATGTTACATCGAAGTTCAGTCGTTGCGGGGAGTCCTGCCTGAGGCAGGACGACGAAGCAATCCGTTCCGTTAAATTGTATTTCTCTTTTAATTACCTTTGTCCCGAATCATTACTACTATGAAACGAATCCTCGTCACCGGCGGTGCCGGGTTTATCGGATCCCACCTCTGCGATAAGCTCCTGAGTATGGGGAATGAAGTAATATGCCTCGATAATTACTTCACCGGATCAAAGAAAAATATAATGCATCTCCTCGATAATCACTGTTTTGAAGTGATCAGACACGATATAACCATGCCAATCTATATCGAGGTTGATGAAATTTATAATCTTGCATGTCCTGCCTCCCCCGTTCACTATCAATATAATGGTATAAAAACGATTAAGACATCGGTAATGGGAGCCATTAATACTCTTGGACTGGCAAAGAGAACAAAATCGAAAATAATGCAGGCATCAACAAGTGAGATTTACGGTGATCCGGCAGTTCATCCGCAGCCGGAGAGTTATTGGGGGAATGTTAACACACTTGGTCCGAGAGCCTGTTATGACGAAGGAAAACGTTGTGCCGAAACTCTTTTCATGAATTACCACATGCAGCATAATCTTAAAATAAAAATAGCCAGGATATTCAATACCTATGGCCCCCGGATGAGCTCAGATGACGGAAGGGTAATATCTAATTTTATTGTACAGGCTCTTAAAGGGGAGGATATTACAATTTTCGGCAATGGATCACATACCCGCAGTTTCCAGTATGTCGACGATCTGATAAGCGGAATGATCAGATTCATGGATACCTCTGATACTTTTACCGGACCCGTGAATCTTGGAAATCCAGTCGAGATATCCGTCATGGAGCTTGCTGACAAAATACTGAAACTTACCGGATCAAAATCAAAGATTGTTTATCTGCCGCTTCCGGGTGATGATCCGAAACAGAGACAGCCGGATATTTCACTTGCCAGACAGGAGCTTGACTGGGAACCGGTTATCGGGCTGGAGGATGGGTTGGGAAGGACAATTGAGTATTTCAAGACTGTAATTTATCGGTAAGGGCTGTTGATTTCTTTAAGAAAAAGCCACCCCTTCCCGGGATGGCCTCTGTTTCTTTTCGCCTCTGTGCCTTAATGCCCTTGTGCCCCTGTGCCGTTACTTCTGTTTCATCTTGGCATCAATACTGAGTGTGGCGTGTGGCACAGCACGTAATCTTTCTTTTGAGATAAGTTTACCTGTCTCACGACATATACCATAGGTTTTATTCTCAATTCTTATAAGTGCAGCCTGTAAATGTTGTATGAATTTAAGCTGACGCTGAGCAAGTCGGCCGGCCTCTTCTTTGGAAAGAGTTGTGGCGCCCTCTTCCAATACCTTGAAAGTGGGAGAGGTATCCATAGTGTCATTACTCTCTTCGTGAGTTATGCTCGATTTGAGTATTTCATAATCTTTTCTGGCTTTGTCCAGCTTCGCAAGGATGATCTGCCTGAACTCATCAAGCTCCTCATCCGAATATCTTGTCTTCTCAGCCATGGCATAAGATTTAAATTATGCCGCAAAGGTATTATTTTTTAGTTATAAAAAAAAAGTTCCGGAATATAAGTATCGGCTCAGAGGCTCAGAGGCGCAAAGGCACAAAGGCCCAAAAGAACAGAGGCTAAAACGGCTTCTGTAACATAGATCTGCCCTTCTCCCGGTAAAATTCCGCCGCTGTGCCGCTGAGCCCTTGCGCCATTACACCTTTTTCCTATCTTTGTGACCAAAATTTCCGGGAATGTACCCAGTAACTGCTCAGGAAAGCAATAAATCAAATATTCTGATAAAAAAGAAGCACACCCCAAAATGGTTTGCTCTTTACACAAATCCGCGTGCCGAAAAACTTGTACATTCCCGTTTACTCGAAGACGAAGTTGAATCATTTCTGCCTTTACAGAAAACCTACCGGAGATGGAGCGACAGAAAAAAGCTTATCATGAAACCATTGCTTTCATCTTATGTTTTTGTAAAGGTGGTCCCGAAAGAGTTTCTGAAGGTATATAAGATTAACGGAGTCGTCAAGTTCGTTTCTTTTGAAGGACAGCCTGTTCCGATTCCCCAGAAACAAATTGATAATCTCCGGCTGCTTGTCAACAGTGATGCTGAAATAGAGGTGACAAATGAGAAATTTGAGAGCGGCGATCAGGTGGAAGTGATCAACGGATCTCTGGTAGGACTGACAGGNNCTTCTTACAATTCCTGTAACATTCCTGAGGAAGATTTAAAAGTTATAATCCGAGTTCTTTCAATCTGATCTTAATTTTGAAGGAATTCGGAATTTCCTCTTCGCTGATAAGGATGAGATAACCACCTCCTCCGGCACCTGATAATTTCCAGGCCTTTGCTTTTGCCTCATATTGTTTTATGATCTTCTCAATATCGGGAGTTACCATTTTTGGGAACATCGTTATCTGGGAATAAAAAGAATCGAGGAATCCCTTCGAAAATTTATTAATGTCTCTGGTGAGTAATCCTTCCCATGCGAGTTCGGCAGCTGAGACAAGACTCTTTACATTTTCTTCATTTATATGGGTATCCGAAAGAACATTGAAATTGACTGGTCTTGGCCATAAGGTTACCATACAGAGTCTCTCCTCCAGCCATTTAATAATTACGGGATCAGAGATAGTTTCAAAATGTGACGGCCAGTATTTTCCCTTATCATACCAGAATTTATTTATTCCCGGCATGGTGATCCCTATTGAATCCTGCGAACCGCTAACTTCTACGGTACCCGGGTCATTGTCATACCTGAACAGAGTCCTGGCGAGCTTCTCCGGTTTTTCAAGGGGCAGATGATCATTCCAGAGCTCAATGGCTTTTTTCCTGGTTGATGTTGCCATTCCCGACCTTTCATTAAACTCTATTGTAGGTTCGATTGATGCCGTTATTGCAGCGCCGGGATGATATTTTGAAACATAAGGCTGATCAATCCAGGTTCCTGCAAGGTCTATCCTGTATGGAATCGGTCTTGATGATCGTAAAGCTGTTGTCGATCTTGCCGGCAGATTCGCATGAGGGATCCTTCTGAGGACTTTATACTCAGTTCCCAGTTCCCGGCAGAGATCTTCCTTTTCAGGTGAATGACCGTCTTCATTAACAATAAAAATATCGGGTTTCAGTATCCTCAAATCCTCCTCAAAATCCATTAGTCCGCTTCCTCTGTTTACCGTCACTTTATGCACGCATGAAAGGGCTCTCAGCATGTATGCACGCTCTTCCTCCGAATAGACAGTCTCTCTTCCCTTGAGCTTTTTTATGGTTTTATCTGATCCCAGACCTATATATAAATCGCCGAATTCAGATGCCTCCTGTAAAAATGCAACATGCCCCGAATGGAGCATATCAAAACAACCCGATACAAATACTTTCTTCCTTTTCTTATCCATTTTACATGTCTCTAAGTCTCTAAATCTCTAAGTCTCTAAGTCTCTCCGTCCCTCCGTCTCTCCG
>DNOQ01000179.1:0-163 GCA_003501665.1 Bacteroidales bacterium
ACCATGGCAGTCTCATTGAATTTTGCGTCATTTCCAGTCCTGATGTGGCAACACCTCCCGCATTTGCAGCTTTGCCGGGCCCATAAAGGATTTTTGCCTTAAGAAAGAGTTCCACAGCTTCGGGAGTTGAAGGCATATTTGCACCTTCTGCAACGCAGATACA
>DNOQ01000179.1:185-2166 GCA_003501665.1 Bacteroidales bacterium
GTTGCGTTAGGCATGGCAATATCGCATTTTATTCCCCATGGCCTTTCCCCTTCAAAATATTCTGCTTTATACTTTTCTGTATACTCTTTTATTCTTCCTCTTTTAACATTCTTCAGTTCCATAATGAATTTAAGTTTTTCCGCATTTATTCCATCCGGATCGTAAATAAATCCGCTGGAGTCTGATGAGGTGACCACCTTTCCACCGAGCTGGGTCACTTTTTCGGTTGCATATTGTGCCACATTGCCTGAGCCTGAGATACAAACTGTCTTGCCCTTAATGCTTTCACCCCTNNGGACGAATAAGAGAGCCTCCCCATTCAATGCCTTTGCCAGTTAGTACACCGGTAAATTCATTTTTCAGCCTTTTATACTGGCCGAAGAGAAAACCTATTTCACGGCCGCCAACACCTATATCACCTGCAGGTACATCGGTATCGGCACCGATGTGGCGAAAGAGTTCGGTCATAAAACTCTGGCAGAAGCGCATCACCTCATTATCGGATTTTCCTTTCGGATCAAAATCGGAACCGCCCTTCCCACCACCCATAGGAAGGGTTGTGAGACTGTTTTTGAATACCTGCTCGAATGCAAGGAACTTAAGGATGCCAAGATTGACGGTGGGGTGAAACCTTAATCCCCCTTTATATGGACCTATGGCGCTGTTCATCTCAATCCTGAATCCGCGGTTTATCTGGATCTCACCCTTGTCATCCAGCCATGGAACCCTGAAAATTATTGTTCTTTCAGGTTCTGCGATCCTTTCAAGGATCTTTGCATGCTTATATTTAGGATTTTCTTCAATAAAAGGGATAAGTGATTCCGAAACTTCCTGAACTGCCTGATGAAATTCGTTCTCCCCCTGATTTCTGGCTTTGATCATTGCCATGAACTGCTGTACTCTTGGGTCCATATAACTTGTAAATTATTGTTGTTAATTGAGTGGCAAAAATAAAAAAACAATAGGTAATTGATGCTTTTACTTATAAAAAATTAATAAAAGATTAAAAAAATTGATAATTGTATATTCATGTTGCCCTGTAGATATTCCCCGGATAGCATTTAACCAATCCTTTTAATTCCATCTGGAGGAGAATTGCAGATAGTTTAAAAACAGGAAGGTTCAGGGATCTGCAGATAGAATCAATCGCAATCTCACTTTCAGCTGAGATTAATTCATAGATTGATCTTTCTGTTTCATCAAGGTCCGAAAAGAGGGTTCTCTGTACTGCAACTTTGGATTTAGCTGACTGCCAGTTCAGGAAATATTCCACATCTTCTTTTGATTCAACCAGAGCTGCCTTATTATACTTGATAAGGTTGTTACATCCTGCTGACCATTGATCATCAGGTCTTCCGGGAACTGCAAGCACATCCCTGTTATATGAACCGGCAATGTCGGCTGTAATGAGAGCCCCGCCTTTTATTCCCGACTCAACAATAAGTGTTGCATCGGATATACCGGCAATAATACGGTTACGTTTGATGAAATTATTCCTCTCGGGCAGGGCATCAGAAAGGAAATCACTGAGCAGTCCGCCTTTTTTTGCGATAGTATCAGCGGTTGACCAGTGTACTGACGGATATATTGTTTTCAGGCCATGTCCCAGAACGGCAATTGTCTGAAGATTTGCGGCAAGTGCGGCTTTATGCGATGCAATATCTATACCATAAGCAAGTCCGCTGACAATAATCAGGTCGGGATGGTCGGCAGCAAGTCCTCCGATTATTTTTCCGCATAGTTCTTTCCCTCGCACAGTTGCATTTCTGGTACCGACAACACTGAGGATTTTCGGAGAATTCAGGTCACAGTAACCTTTAAAGAAGAAGACTACGGGTGAATCATCGCATTGCCGAAGCCGATAGGGATAGTCACCATCGAGATAGAAATATGTCCTTATATTGTTTCTGGTAACAAATAAGGATTCTTTTTCCGCAACCTCAAGATAGGAACGATCAGATATATATCTGGCCAGTTCCGC
>DNOQ01000179.1:2252-22561 GCA_003501665.1 Bacteroidales bacterium
CCCATATCCAGCATCGAATTGGCGACCTTCAGGAATCCTGCAATATTTGCACCCTTAACATAATCTACATATCCATCCTCCTGTTTACCGTTCTTTACACACTGTTCATGGATATTACGCATTATTTCACGGAGTCTGCCATCGACCTCCTGCTGGTTCCATCTTATTTTCATTGCATTCTGGGTCATCTCGAGTCCGGATGTGGCTACTCCGCCTGCATTCACTGCCTTGCCGGGAGCAAACAGTATTTTGTTTTTCTGGAAAGCCTCAACTGCTTCGGGTGTGCATCCCATGTTGGATATCTCTGCAACCATCATAACTCCGTTATCGATAAGTTTTTTCGCATCTTCGCCATTAAGCTCGTTCTGGGTGGCGCAGGGAAGTGCTATATTGACCTTAACCTCCCATGGCCTCTTCCCTCCATGGAACTCAACTCCCTCAAAAACGTATGAGTAAGGTTTGACTATATCCTGGTTTGATGCGCGGAGATCCAGCATATATTCGATCTTCTTACCGGATACTCCTTCGGGGTCATAAATATAGCCATCGGGACCCGAAATGGTTACAACTCTGGCTCCAAGTTCAGTCGCCTTAAGTGCAGCACCCCATGCCACATTCCCGAAACCGGAAATCGAAATTGTCTTGCCCTTAATGGTCTCTTTTCTGGTTGCCAGCATCTCCTGCAAAAAATAAATGCCGCCAAAGCCGGTGGCTTCAGGTCTTATCAGTGAACCGCCCCAGTTCATGCCTTTACCTGTCAGAACACCGGTGTGGTCTCCCCTGAGACGCTTATACATTCCATAAAGATATCCGATTTCACGGCCTCCCACCCCTATATCCCCGGCAGGGACATCTGTTTCGGGACCGATATATTTCCAAAGTTCCAGCATGAATGACTGGCAGAATCTCATCACTTCGGCATTGGATTTTCCTTTCGGATCAAAGTCGGAACCTCCTTTACCGCCGCCCATTGGAAGAGTGGTCAGCGCATTCTTGAAGATCTGTTCAAATCCCAGGAATTTAAGTATAGACAGGTTGACGCTCGGGTGGAAACGAAGGCCTCCCTTGTAAGGACCAATGGCATTATTGAACTGTACTCTGTATCCAAGGTTTACTTTTACATTGCCGTCATCATCAACCCATGGCACTTTAAATATCACAACCCGATCGGGCTCGATTATCCTCTCAATGATATTAGCGGATTCGAACTGCGGATTTTCGTTATACACTTCCTCGATCGATTCAAGTACTTCCCTTACTGCCTGAAGATATTCAACCTCGCCGGGATGCTTTTTTTCGAGGTTGTTCATTATTTTGTCAACGTTCATCATGTAAATATTTAGTTGCTTTTGTAATTCGGTTAATTCTCAAATTCTACTGTATAAGTTGGCAGTTGGCAAAGGGCAGTTGGCAAAATATTGAATTTGCCAACTGCCAACTTTGTCCTCCGTAGCCTTGGCGAAGAAGGACTGCTTACTGCCAACTTGTTATATTAACATTACATTTGATACAAATCTGGAGTATAGTTTCCTCATTAAAAATGATTTAACTCATATTATGACTTGTGAATTGTCAGATTTTGGGTATAAACGTGTTCAGAGCGCGTAAAAGCTTATTCATCTGATCTTTACTTAATGCATTGATATGGACGGGAGGGTATTTGGCGACTCCCTGACCTACTTTCTGGAACAGGATCAGGCTTTTATCCAGACCAAACAGACGGGATTCCGTTTTATATCCTGCAAAAGTACTCTTGTAAATCTGTATTGAGTTCTTCCTGCCACCTCCCATTCCGGCATTGAAGTATTTAAAAACAATATTTTCATCATCATCCGAGTAGGAAATGAACTGGTAATTGAGGATTATCGGAATAAAGAATATTATCAGATAAACAGCTATTAGAATTATAGTCCAGACAGTATCACTCAATCCCAAAACCGGAAATTTTATCAGCTTCCCGAAGTAAACCACGGCCAGATACGCCAGTATGAAGACCGTCGCGATGAATAATTTTATCCTGATGCTTATGATCTGTTTGGTATTATCGAAGGTCATAGACGGAATTTTTTATAAACTTAATCTTTTTTTCTTAAAGAACCTTACCATAATATCACTGCACTCCTTTCCGATTATACCATTTATAACCCTGGTTTTAGGATGAAGTAATTTATCCGATATTCCTGAATAGCCTTTCTTTTCATCGGGTGCACCATAAACCAGAACGTCTGCCTGGCTCCAGCCGATCGCACCGGCACACATGGCACACGGTTCGACAGTGACATAGATCGTACAACCGATAAGATATTTACCTCCAAGCCAGCTTGCGGCAGCGGTAATTGCCTGCATTTCAGCATGGGCCGTGGGATCTTTTAACGCCTCAGTAAGATTATGAGCCCGGGCTATTATGATATTGTTGCATACCACCACAGCTCCAACAGGAACCTCATCCCTGTCAAAGGCTTTTCCTGCCTCTTCGAGTGCGGCCTGCATATATTTCTCATGTTCTTCAGTTTTCATTGAATTGTTTTATTCTTTAAAAGTATGAAGAAATAGGAATCTGCGATGGATTATTTATATTTTTGCTGAAATTTTTAAATGAGTAAATATGTACCGGACACACACATGCGGAGAGCTTAAGATACAGGATGCCGGAAAAGATGCCACACTATGCGGATGGATTCAGAAGTCACGCGATCTGGGAGGAATGACATTCATTGATCTCCGGGACCGGTATGGAATAACCCAGCTTGTTTTTAACATGGAAACCAATCCCGGACTCTGCGGACAGGCCAGAAAGCTGGGAAGGGAGTATGTTGTGCAGGCAAAGGGAAAGGTAAGGGAACGCAGCAACAAAAATCCAAAGATTCCAACCGGGGAAATTGAGATAGAAGCTATTGAGGTAACTGTACTTAATCCCAGTGAAATTCCTCCTTTCACAATTGAAGAGGATACCGACGGGGGTGAAGAACTGAGAATGAAATACCGATATCTTGATCTCAGACGGCAACCGGTAAAGAATAATCTGATCCTGCGGCACAGAATGGCTCAGGTGGTCCGTAATTACATGGATTCAATAGGTTTTATTGAAGTTGAAACACCGTTTCTGATAAAATCCACACCCGAGGGAGCCCGTGATTTTATTGTGCCAAGCAGGATGCAGCCCGGGACATTCTATGCACTCCCCCAGTCACCGCAGACACTGAAGCAGCTCCTGATGGTCTCGGGATTTGACAGGTATTTCCAAATTGTAAGATGCTTTCGCGATGAGGACCTGAGGGCCGACCGGCAACCGGAATTTACTCAGATCGATTGTGAAATGTCTTTTGTAACAATGGACGATATCCTGGATACTTTCGAGGGACTGGTAAAACACCTTTTCAGTAAAGTAAAGAATATAGAGTTCACTTATCCGTTCAGGAGATTATCTTTCAGCGATGCCATGGAATCATACGGCACCGATAAGCCTGATCTTCGCTTTGGGATGGAAATTTACGATCTGACAGAATTGGCAAAGGGACACGGATTTTCTGTTTTTGATGCATCAGAATATATCGGGGCAATATGTGTACCGGGTTCTGCTGAATATACCCGTAAGCAGATTGATGAGCTTACTGAGTTTGTTAAAAGGCCACAGATTGGTGCGAAAGGACTTGTTTATTTAAAATATGGATCAGACGGATTTATTAAATCATCGGTGGATAAATTTTATTCTCCGGAAGATTTAAGAAGCTGGGCAGAAATGATGAACGCTGTAATGGGTGACCTTATACTTATAATGGCAGGAGATAGAATGAAAACTCTGGCCGCTTTGTCGGAACTCAGGCTTGAGATGGGGAACAGGTTGGGACTGAGAAATAAAGATGTCTTTGTTCCCTTATGGGTTGTGGATTTCCCGTTACTTGAGTGGAATGAAGAGGAGAAGCGTTTTTATGCAATGCATCATCCCTTTACTTCTCCCAAACCGGAAGATATACCGCTGATGGAAACAGATCCGGGTAAGGTGAGGGCCAACGCTTATGATATGGTTATTAACGGAGTAGAGATCGGCGGGGGATCTGTAAGAATACATGATTCATCATTGCAGAAACTGATGTTCAGAGTGCTGGGATTCACCGAAAAAGAGGCTGTTGAACAATTCGGATTTCTTATGAATGCATTCAGGTACGGAGCTCCTCCTCACGGAGGGATAGCCTTCGGTTTCGACAGACTTGTGGCTATGTTCGGGGGGCAGGATTCAATCCGTGATTTTATTGCTTTCCCGAAGAATAACTCCGGGAGGGATATAATGCTTGATACCCCTTCGCCTGTCCTGGAAAAGCAGCTTCGCGAACTGATGATCGAATTAAAGAAAGAAAAGAATGGTTGATCACTATCTTCTTAAATCCGGACCGCTTTTAAGCTTGATCAGGATAACACCGTTCGCACCTCTCGATCCGTAAATAGATGCTGCAGCGCCTTTAAGTACTTCTAGGGATTCGACCTCGATAGGTTTAATATCAGCAATTGAATTTACTTCTACCCCGTCAACTATAAACAATGGTTCTGTACTGAGATTAAACGAGGTAATACCCTGGATAGTAATTTTTGTTCCGGATACCTGAACTCCCGGGACGGCACCTTTCAGCAGGTCATACATGTTTGTATATGAAGCATACCTGACATCCCTGACATCCAGTCTGTTAACTGGTGTGGACAAATCTCTTCTTCTGACCGATCCATACCCGATGTTAACGCTCTCATCAGATACCTGGCTGCCTGTACCCGCCGGTTTGAAAGATATTTCCCCCTGCCTCAGGGTGATCTTCAGCATGGCTGTTCCGTCTATCATTGCTTCCCCGATCCCCGTCGCAGGTGTAAAAACAGAAATCAACGCGGCATCCGGCTGCACCTTCACTTTAAAGAAACCTTTTTTGTCGGTTTGCTTGTTAGTGTTTTTATTATCAACAAGAATCATGGCGCCTTCCACGGGATTACTGTTCGCGTCGGTCACAATGCCTGTGACAAAAAATTTCTTTGCCCTGCTCTGTCCGTTTAATCCCGGAAAGATAAAAAGTGATACTAATATCACAAGTAAAAATCTGTAGTTCATACGTATATTATGTTTTTAACTGCACAAAACGTTAAGATCTTAATCATTTTACAATGTTATTATCTTTTGATCCCAGTAAATTAATCAGAATCACTCCGTTTGCACCCTTCATCCCATAAATTGAAGCAGAACTTCCTTTCAATACCTGAATTGATCTGATATTTGCAGGAATAATGTTATCAATGGATGTAACTTCAATTCCATCGACCATGAAAAGTGGTTCAGTGCTAAGCTTAAGGGATACTGATCCGGGAATTCTGACAGATTTTCCCTGGACCAGGACAGTTGGAAATTCTGCCTGGATCAATTCATAGATCGTTTTATAGGATGAAAAATTCTTATTTGTATTATCACTTTTACTGCCTGTGAATGATTGTTCAGTTATATCACCGGGAGGAGCGTCAACTTCATTTGTTGCCTTTTTTGCGGTATGCATTATCAGAGTATGATTGATCGAGGTCCTTCCATTGATCAATTCTTCAGCACCTTCCGACCATATTGTTGAAAATCCTATCTTCTCCGCGGATGGTGACACTTTCACACTATAGTAACCTTTCTGGTCGGTTACACTGTTCGTAACCTTCCCGTCAATTGTGATGAAAACGTTTGGAACGGCATTTCTTCTTCCGTCAACAACAATCCCCGAGATTGTGATCTTTTTACCTGACTTCTGGCCTGATACAGGGAGCAATGTCAGGGAAACCATTAGGATTATGATTATATTTCGGAAAATCATCCTGATTAAAAAATTCTTTTTTGCAATTTAATCCGAAAAGGGTTTAATTACAAGTTTTTATTGTTAAATCATTTTCCCAATAAGAGTTGCAGAAGTACATCTTTCGATCCGTACCCTTACATAATCGCCTTTACTGATGTTTTCCCCGGGAAATACAACTACTTTATTCTGTGATGTACGTCCTGTAAGAAAATCATCCGATCTTTTTGAGGTGCCTTCAACAAGTACCTCAAAAATTTTACCGATATCATTTCGTTTTGATTTTCCGGAGAGAGAATTCTGCAAAGAAATTATTTCATTAAGCCTTTTGATCCTGGTTTCTTCGGGTACATCATCCTTAAGTTTTCTGGCTGCAAGGGTACCGGGCCTCTCGCTGTACCGGAACATATATGCAAAGTCAAATCCTGCCCATTCCATAATGGAGAGGGTTTCATTATGATCATAATCCGTTTCGGTACAGAATCCCGTTATAATATCTGTTGAAACAGAACATCCGGGGATTATTTTCCTTATGGCTTCAATCTTCGACATATAATCCTCCCGGGTATATTCGCGGTTCATAAGCTTAAGTATCCGGCTGCTTCCGCTTTGTACAGGCAGATGTATATGTTTGCAGATATTTTCATTCCGGGCAATTGTTTCCAGTAATTCTACCGAGATGTCTTTGGGATGGGAAGTAGTAAACCGAACCCTTAAAGCCCGATCTGTTTGTGCCACTTTCTCTATCAGGCGATGGAATTCTGTTATCTTACCGGACGGGATCCATTTGTAAGAATCAACATTTTGACCGAGCAGTGTAACCTCTCTGTATCCGGCTTTTAACAGCTCTTCAACTTCTTTGAGGATCGATTCCGGATCCCTGCTCCTTTCAGCCCCCCTTAAATAAGGGACAACACAATAGGCACACATATTATTGCATCCTCTCATGATGGAGATAAATGCCGAGACTCCGTTCCCGGCATAACGAAGCGGTAAAATACCGGAATAGGTCTCACATCGTGAAAGCTTAACATTCACCGCCTTTTTTCCCTTTTCAACTTCTGTAATAAGGGCAGGCAGATCCCGGTATGTATCTGGTCCGGCAACAATATCGATGATTTTTTCGGCATCCAGCAATTTTTCCTTAAGCCGTTCCGCCATGCATCCGGTAAGCCCGACCATCAGTTCCCTGTTTTTCTTTTTAAGATGGCGTATTGCCTTAAGTCTGTTCCATATCCGCTGTTCTGCATTTTCTCTGATCGAACAGGTGTTGATAAGAATAAGCCCTGCATCAGTTATATCCGCTACCGGCTTAAACCCTGTTTCCGACAGTATAGAGGCAATCACTTCACTGTCAGCTATATTCATCTGACAGCCATAAGTTTCGATATATAGTTTCTTGTCCATCAATCTGTATTTTGTTAAAGGCCAGGAGCTAAGTTGGCAGTCCTCCTTCGCCAATGCTACGGAGGACAAAGTTGGCAGTCCTCCTTCGCCAATGCTACGGAGGACAAAGTTGGCAATCTTGAATCTTGAAGACTCATCGCTCATCGCTCACCTCTCACCTCTCACCGCTAACAAGCCTTCGCTATCTTCTTCGCTTCCTCCTTCATTACATTTCGGAGGACAAAGAAAGCTTCGAGGGTCAAAGAAAGCTTCGGCTTGCAAAGCCTCTCACCGCTCAAATATTCCGGACTACAAAAGTAAACAACGTGAATGAAGTATTAAAGAAATATTTAAATTTGTACGGGTAATCTTAAAACGTGTTGTATGTCAGGTCACAGTAAATGGTCAACGATAAAAAGGAAGAAGGGAGCAGCTGATGCCAGGAGAGGAAAGATCTTTACAAAGATCATAAAGGAGATAATCATTGCTGCACGGGAGGGTGGCGGTGATGCTGATTCCAATGCCAGGCTGAGGCTGGCAATTCAGAATGCCAAGGGTGCCAATATGCCAAAGGATAACATCGAAAGGGCAATAAAGAAAGCTGTCGGGGCCGATGCTGAGAGCTATGTGGAGACTACTTTTGAGGGTTACGCTCCCAACGGGATTGCTGTCTTTGTTGAATGTCTTACCGACAATAACAACAGGACAGTTGCCTCGGTCAGATCGGCTTTTAATAAATATGGAGGGAACCTCGGAACTAACGGATCCCTTAGCTATCTTTTCGACAGGAAAGGGATCTTTACAATAAATAATGAAGGATTATCAACAGAGGATCTGGAACTGGAAATGATAGATGCCGGAGCGGAAGATATTGAAATAGATGAAGATACTATAACTATCACATGTCTCAGGGAGGATTTCGGAAATGTCAGCAGGAAATTGGGCGAACTGGGAATTGAACCCGAAGAATCAAGGTTGCAGAGAATACCCAATGATACTAAAAAGCTTGATGTGGAATCAGCCAAGAAGGTTCTGAAATTCATTGAAGCACTTGAGGATGATGATGATATTCAGAACGTTTACCATAATCTGGAGATGACTGACGAACTCGCTGAGGCGCTGGAATAGTACTGTTTTTGTCACAATAACCTTATCAATAAAATGATTTTCAGGGGTCGTTACCATATGGGCAGAAAGATTTCTTTATTTGTTATAATTATTTTACTGACAGCTGATTTCTGCAGATCGCAGGGATTCATTATGACAGCAGATCTTATGAAGCGACCCGATGAAAAGAATTCAGGAACGCTTACCATTTTTCAGGACAGGGGGATAGACTCCCTTATAAGCCGGTCGATCATGGCAAATGCCAGGCTTAGAACTATGGAAGGTAGCCGCGGCATCCAGGGTTACAGGATTCAGATCTATTACAGCTCTGTCAGAAATGCCAGAGAGGAATCTGCACGTGCAAGAGCAGAGTTTATAAATAAGTTTCCCAGTTTTGTCTCATATGTACAGTATCAGGAACCCGGCTATTTCATGGTGAGGGTAGGCGACTACAGGACAAAAACTGAACTTTACAAAGATCTGATGGCCATACGCAGGGTATTTCCCAATGCATACCATGTGCCGGCAATTATTAATTTTCCGGGATTGACCCAGGAATAATCATGAGTGACAGTATAAAACATGAGTGTGGTATTGCGCTACTAAGGCTGCGCAAGCCCTTAAATTACTATATTGAAAAATACGGAACCTGGGATTATGGTCTCAGGAAGATGTACCTGATGATGGAAAAGCAACATAACAGGGGGCAGGACGGAGCAGGAATAGCGGGGATAAAGCTGAACGTACAACCCGGTAACAGATATATCTTCAGGCATAGATCCAATAAGGCCGATCCGATAAAAGAGATTTTCAGCCTTATATATGAAGATATTGAAGGATCGCTGGGACCGCACAAAGAGGCATTAAAAGATCCTGAATATATAAAAGACAAGGTACCTTTTATTTGTGATATATATCTTGGGCACCTTCGTTACGGAACATATGGCAATTATAAGATCGATTACGTACACCCGGTAAGCCGCGAAAACAACTGGAGATCAAGGAACCTGGTAATGGCAGGAAATTTTAACCTTACGAATGTCGGAGAAGTTTTCGATAACCTTGTGGATCTGGGTCAGAGACCTGTGGATTTTTCAGATACTGTTACCATACTGGAAAACATTGGTCATCGTCTCGACGAGGAACATGAAAGATTATACAGAGTTTACAGGGAGCAGGGTTACTCAAAAAAGGAGGCTTCTGCCATGGTTGAGAGGGATATTGATCTTGTAACCGTTCTTAAGAAAGCCAGCCGCAACTGGGATGGCGGTTATGCAATGGCCGGAATGACAGGTCATGGCGACAGTTTCGTTTTCAGAGATCCGGCCGGCATAAGGCCTGCTTTTTACTATTTCGATGATGAAGTTGCTGTGGTTGCTTCCGAACGTCCGGTAATACAGACCATCTTCAATGTGAAGGCTGATGATGTGACAGAACTTCCACCGGCTCATGCTATCATTATTAAAGCTTCAGGTAATATTTCGGCTGAGAAGATAAGGGAGGAAACAGAACCACGGAAATGCTCATTTGAACGTATATATTTCTCGCGGGGTACTGATAAAATGATCTACAGGGAGAGAAAAATGCTTGGGGAACTTCTGACTCACCGGGTACTTGAAGCTGTAAATTTCGATATCGACAATACAGTATTTTCTTATATCCCGAATACCGCTGAGAGCGCTTTTTACGGTCTGATAAAGGGAGTTGAAGATTATCTGAACAAAGCAAAGATCGATGCTATTGAAGCAGACGGGAAAAACATGACAAGGGAAAAACTTGCCGAAATAATCAACCACAGGCCAAGGGTGGAGAAGATTGCCGTTAAGGATGTTAAGCTCAGGACATTTATAACCGAAGACAAAGCGAGGGATGATCTTGTGGAACATGTTTATGATGTTACTTACGGAGTTATAAGACGAGGTATTGATAATCTTGTTGTGATTGATGATTCAATTGTCCGGGGAACAACACTCCGACTCAGCATAATCAGAATACTCGACAGGCTGGATCCCCGGAAGATCGTCATAGTATCTTCTTCCCCTCAGCTAAGGTATCCCGACTGCTATGGGATTGATATGGCAAAACTGGGTGATCTGATCGCTTTCAGGGCGGCGATTGAATTACTTAAGGAGAGTGGAAGGGATTATCTGATCGGAAAGGTCTATGAAGATTCAAAAGCTGAACTGATGAAACCAGTAAAGGAGATCAGGAACCTTGTTAAAGAAATATATAAGCCATTCTGCCCCGATGAGATCTCAGATAAAATATCATCCATGCTAAGGTCGGAAGATATAAATGCAGAGGTTGAAACAGTCTTTCAGTCTGTTGAAGGGCTTCACCGTGCCTGCCCGTTACATAAGGGTGACTGGTATTTTACCGGTAATTACCCGACACCGGGGGGCAACAAAGTGGCAATCCGGTCATATATAAATTATATCGAAGGAAGAAACAAAAGAGCTTATTGATTCCCGCGTGAAAACCAGGTTATCATGAAATCCTTCCTGTATGAAGAGAGGTGCCTGTTTATCTTTTCAATATACATATCCCTCAGTGTGATCATTATCCCCGTCTCCTCAACGTCCCCGAATTTGTGATTGATGAATGTGCCGAATGTCCTCATTGTGGGTGAGAGATTCATATAAGCATTGATAAGAGGAGGAATTGTCTCTCCAAGCTTTCTTACCTCAGCTGAAAGGATCTTATAATTATCCTTATACCGTCGTCCGGTAAACAGTTTTCTCATATCATCCTCATGAATATCTAGGTTGGCCGGATTAATCGGTTTAACGAGATTATCGGGATCTTCAAAATGCTTCCTTAGGAAATAGAGGATCATATTCCTTGCATTCTGATTGAAATGAGTATACATTGTCACTTTCCCGAAGAGATATTTGATATGATGGTTTTCAATAAAAAGTGCACCCAGTCCGTCCCAGAGATTGTCGAGAGCAAACAGACTCTTTCTACCCATTGCCCTTGACTGATAATCGGGATGAACGAAAGAGCGGCCAAGTTCCATAAGATGAGGATAATACTTTTTGAGGAACTTTGCTGAGAAAGTGAAATAATCCGATGAGGCAAGTTTTGTATAATCACAGCTTGTACAGCCTCTGGGTGGAAAATAAAACCTGTATCCGCCAATTATCTCCCTGTTTTCAGGATCCCAAACAATCAGTTGTTTTTGAGGATCCTCCTTTGCAGTATCGAAATTATCAATATCAATAGAGTGACCTGTACCACCCCCGGCATGACGGAAAGTGATCTCCCTTACCCTGCCGACTTCGTGCATTAAAACCTGTGAATCATTGTTGTCAAAGATGTAAACCTCATTGTTGGCATTGTTGGTCTTTCGAAGGAACCTCTCTTTTGTAAGCTCAGCGATTATCTGATCAAGCGGAAGTCGTTCAACGATGGGTTCCATATTATTAAAATATATTCGAATTAATCTGTATTTAAGTCGGATGCAATTTAGGATTTTTTTTATTCGGTGTTACCGGGGTATCAATGATTCCAGTTCATATGATCCTGATTTCACCCAGTCGGCCCATTCAGCCGGAGTTTTTGTATTGTCAAATGTCTTCCATGGGATTCTGCTGCCAAATACAAGAGATATGTCCTTTAATTTCTGTTTGAACATTTCATCAGGCAGGTAAAGCATTTCGATGTTTGCTTTTATACCCAGAAAGGCCCTGATATTTGCCAGATTATAGAAAAAATCCGAGTTTCTTCCGGAAAAAAATGCCGGAATAATATCTCTTTTATGTTGTATGGCTTTTATAATAAAGCTTTTATGCCAGACAAGATCTTGTATCTTACCCTTTTTCTTTCGTGAACATAATCCTGCCGGGAAGTAAAGTATCTGAGAGTCCGACGCATAAGCTTCTTCAAGTTGTTTTATGGCATCTTTGGCCTGAGAGCCGTGTTTATTGATCGGCAGGAAAATACCCGAAAGATTTGTGATACTCAGGAGGATGTCGTTAACCGGGAATTTGATATTACTGTGATATTTCGATATTTCGTTTATGAAAACAAGCCCGTCGAGACCTCCCAGGGGATGGTTTGAAACAAAAATGTACCTTCCGGAGACCGGTATATTTTCCGTTCCATATACCCTGTATTTTGTATTCATAAATCTCAGAGCACCTTCTGCAAATGCTGCATCCCTCAGGTGACAATTTTCGCGGAGAAGCCGGTTAATCTCATCCTGATGAATGATCCTTTTAAGATAATTGATCAAAAAAGCCGGAATAGTTTTCGCCAGTGAAGGATTCTTCGACTCCAGGACTTTCTCCACATCGATCTGTAATACAGTTTCTTTCTCTTCTGAGTCATTCATACAAACAGGGGGTGTAAATCATACAAAATTATCTGAATACAAAATGCGGGCAGCAATTGTTAATAACTTTTTTCGATTCAAGAGCCCCTCATTTAAGGCCATAATCAACCAGTTTGCGAAAAGTTATTAACAAACTTAGTGAAAAAAGTGGAGGGAAGTGGGGGAAAGTGGAGATTTTTTACTTATTTTAGCATCCTGATTGAGATTTAAGATTGTCATGGCCACCTTTATAGGTGAAAATTATTGCAAGGTAGATGTCAAGGGAAGGATAATTCTTCCGATGGCATTTAAAAAGCAGATGCCTTCTGATGCGCGGGATCATTTTGTTGTCCGTAAAGATATTTTCGATAATTGTCTGGTTCTGTATTCACTTGATGACTGGAACAGACAGCTTGAAAAGATAAGAAAAAAAATCAATCCTTATAATCGTGTCCATAATAATTTCCTGAGGAATTATTTCAAGGGAATGGCAGAGCTTGAACTTGACAGCAATAACCGTTTCCTTGTGCCGAAGCGATTGCTTGACCTAATCGGGGTCGGGAAGGATGTGGTTCTTGCCGGACAGGAAGGGAAGATAGAGATATGGGCCGCGGAGAATTATCACAAAACAGATGTTTCCGGAGAGGAACTGGCAAATCTGGCGGAAGATATTTTGGGTGGTAACAGTAATGAATTGTGATCATGGTCTATCATATACCTGCCATGCCGGAACAATGTATCGACGGGCTTAATATCCGTCCCGACGGTATTTATGTTGATGTTACTTTCGGAGGGGGGGGCCATTCCAGGGAGATCCTTAAACATCTTGATAAAGGCAGGTTGATTGCTTTCGACCAGGATGAAGATGCAGCTGTAAATATTCCTTCTGACCATCGTTTTACCTTCCTGAACCAGAACTTCAGGTTCCTGAGGAACAATCTCAGATTTATTGGAATAGAGTCGATTGACGGACTTATTGCCGATCTGGGTGTTTCTTTCCACCAGTTCGATGAACCCGGAAGAGGATTCTCTTTCAGATTCGACGGACCCCTTGATATGAGGATGAACAGGGAAGGATGCACGACAGCAGCCGATCTTATACAGAACTCGGATGAATCACGGCTGGCTGAAATATTTTACGAATACGGTGAGCTTGGGAATTCGAGAATAATAGCCAGGGAAATAATTTCTGCCCGAAATCAGAAACCGGTTACCACTACAGGCGACCTTGTATCTGCAATATCTTCTGTTGTGCCTTCAAAACAGCAGTATAAATTTTATGCCAAAGTGTTTCAGGCACTCAGAATTGCTGTTAACCATGAGATTGAAAATCTGAAAGAACTGCTTCTTCAGGCTCTCGAGATGCTGAACAGTGGCGGCAGGCTTGTAATGATAACCTATCATTCACTCGAAGACAGGATTGTCAAGAATTTCATGCGTTCCGGAAATTTTGACGGTATTCCTGAAAAAGATTTTTATGGTAATCCGGTGGTTCCTTTCAAATTGCTTAACAAAGGTGTAACACCGGGGGAAAGTGAAATAACTGCAAACAGCAGAGCAAGAAGCGCAAGAATGCGTGTTGCAGAAAAAATATGAAGTATGGCCGGAGAAAGAACTGAAAATAAGAAAAAGATCAGTCCAGGAAGTTTCATCAGGGAACTTCTCAGCGGGGGCATAACTTCAAAGCTCATCCTGAAAAATATATGGTTTATCCTTCTGATTACCTCCCTTGCGGCGATCTATATAGCCAACAGGTTCCATGCCGAAAAAGTTACACGCGACATAACCCGGTTGCAGCGTGAAGTCAGGGAGCTGAAAGCGGAATCTCTGTCCACATCGGCGGAACTTATGTTTATTAGCCGGCAATCGGAGGTTTACAGACTGGTAAAAGAAAGAGGGCTTGAACTTGAGGAACTGAAGGCACCTGCATATAAACTGATTGTTGATAATTAGGGATTATGGCTGTAAGAGATGATATAGTATTCCGTGGCGGTATCTTGTATTTTGTGCTTGCATTTGTTGCTATCGCCATACTTGTCCGGATTCTGATTCTGCAGACAGTAGAGCGTGGGAAATGGTCGGAAATGAGTGATAAATATGTTTACCAGACAACTGAAATTCCTGCAGACCGTGGGGATATTCTTACTTATGACGGCCGTCTGCTTGCCAGCTCTGTCCCATACTATTCAATATATATGGATACCAAAAGCACTGGTATGTCGGAATATACATGGCACAGAGGAATTGATGGTCTTTCCGCCGGACTTGCAAAATATCTTGGTGTACGCTCTGCTGCCGCGTGGAAAACAGTTATAACTGATGCCCGTAAACGTGGCGATCGTTATTTCCTTATCAAAAGGAAGGTTGATTATGAGACACTTAAAAAGCTCCGCGAATTGCCGATATTCAGGGAAGGGCAGTATAAAGGAGGTTTGATAGCGCAAGCTGAAAACAAGAGAATTCTTCCAAACAATGAACTGGCCGCCAGAACTATAGGATATCTGAACCTTGGGGAGAAGGGTAACAGGGTTGGTATTGAAGGCGCATTTGACAAAGAACTTGCAGGTAAAAACGGTATAGCTGTCAGGCAACGTCTTACGGGAGGAGACTGGATTACAGTGGAAGGTGTACGAAATATCAGTTCACGCGATGGAAACGACATAATCACAACAATCGATATCGACCTTCAGGATGTGGCATCAACGGCTCTGGCAAACCAGCTGAAAAAGCATAATGCCCATCATGGATGTGCTGTTGTGATGGAGGTGGCCACCGGTGATATAAGGGCAATTGCAAACCTTGAACTCGGGAATGACGGGAGATATCATGAAAGCTATAATTATGCTATAGGCGAAAGTACAGAACCCGGATCGACTTTTAAATTACCCGTTCTGATGGCCGCACTTGAAGAGGGTATTGTTGACACGGGTGATATAGTCGATACAGGTACAGGAAGCGTAAGGTTCTATAATAAAATAATCCGTGACACACGCGAAGAGGGTTACGGGAAAATCACTGTTAAAGAGATATTTGAGAATTCCTCAAATGTCGGCACTTCAAAGCTCATCACAAAATTGTACGGCGATCGCCCGAAAGATTTTGTCGACCGCCTTTGTGGCATGATGCTCAATCAAAAGCTTGACATCCGGATAATGGGAGAGGGCACACCTCTCCTGAGATATCCCGGAGATAAATTGTGGTCCGGAATAAGCCTGCCAATGATGTCACATGGGTACGAGGTACAGATGACGCCATTGCAGATACTGACCTTTTATAATGCTGTGGCTAATGACGGAAAAATGGTAAAACCCCGCTTTGTTACCGCGGTGAGCCGTAATGGTAAGATTATAAAGCGTTATAACCCGGAGGTGATTATCAACCCGGTTGCTTCCGGATCAACGATAAGGAAAGCAAGAAAAATGATGGAAGGTGTCGTTGAAAATGGTACTGCAATGAATCTTAAGAACAATAATTACAGAATTGCCGGGAAAACAGGCACAGCCCAGATTGCTAAAGGTTCCAAGGGATACGGATCAGGTTCCGGCGTTTCATACCAGGCTTCATTTGCAGGTTATTTCCCTGCTGAAAATCCGCTCTATTCATGTATTGTGGTCGTTAACGCACCGTCAAATGGTGTTTATTATGGGAATCAGGTTGCCGGTTCCGTATTTACAGAGATTTCGGATAAAATTTATGCCTCAAATTTCTACAGGGATATAAGGAAATCTTATGCAGATAAGGCTGCATCGAATATACCCGAAGCTGGCAACGGTCACAGCGAAGATATAAACAAGGTTCTGGGCCGGCTTAATGTGAAGCCCCGAAAGGTGCCACGGGATGAATGGGTTAAGACAGTCGAAAGAGGTGATACAATATTATATTCCGGAATAAGTATCAACAGGGGATTGGTTCCTGATGTCAGGGGAATGAGCCTCAGAGATGCAATTTATCTGCTTGAAAATTCCGGCTACAGGGTCAGGTACAGTGGAATGGGGAAAGTGATCAGACAATCTCCGGAACATGGGGCAAGATATTTTGAGGGTCAGGTTGTCTCTATTGAAATGAACATGTAATATGACAGAGCTTGGTAATTTATTAAATGGAGTTGAAGTTAAATCCTTTTCCGGAAACAGGGAAATGATTATAACAGACATTGTATTTGATTCCCGTAAAATTACTGACGGCTCTCTGTTTGTTGCTGTTAAAGGTTCAAGGAGCGATGGGCATGATTTTATTGAAAGTGCGGTTAAAAATGGGGCCGCGGCAGTTATTTGTGAAAGATTGCCGGATAATCCTCCAGAACATATAACCTGGATTGTAACAGATGATTCGGCCAGGGCGCTGGGCCAGATTTCTTCGAATTTCTATGGCAATCCTTCCTCATCACTAAAGCTTGTCGGAATTACAGGTACCAATGGTAAGACCACAATTGCGACACTGTTGCATAAACTGTTTATGAGGCTCGGTTATAAGTGCGGCCTTTTTTCGACAGTATGCAATTATGTCGGTGACAGGGAACTGGAAGCCACACATACAACGCCTGATCCTGTTCAGCTTAACAGGGTGATGAGCGAAATGGTCAATACGGGATGTGATTATGCATTTATGGAAGTAAGTTCACATGCCTCGGATCAGAAACGTATAAGCGGACTTGAATATACGGGTGCTGTTTTTACAAATCTGACTCACGACCACCTTGATTATCATAAGACTTTCGACAGATACCTGGCTGCTAAAAAAAACTGGTTTGATTCATTGACGAATAAGGCTTTTGCCCTTGTCAATGCTGACGACAGGAACGGATTGGTTATGCTTCAGAACTGTAAAGCAAGTCATTATACATTTTCAGTGACCGGTATGGCAGATTTCAGGTGTAATATAATCGAACAGAGCTTTCAGGGAATGAGCCTCAGGATCATGGGGGAAGAGGTATGGACTAAGTTCATAGGGGAATATAATGCATCGAATCTGCTTGCTGTTTATTCTGTTGCAGTACTTCTGGGTGTCAACAGCAGGGAAGTTCTCACTGAAATGAGCGATCTTGGTTCTGTTGCCGGAAGGCTCGAGGTAATAAGATCGCGGGGAGGAATTACAGGTATTGTTGATTATGCACATACCCCTGATGCTCTGTTTAATGTAATAAGTACATTAAATAAGATACGTAAGAAGAATGTTAATCTGATCACTGTTGTTGGCGCCGGAGGTGACCGTGACCGGACCAAGAGACCAAAAATGGCGGCAATATCTGCCGAAGGCAGCACAAAATTGATACTGACATCAGATAATCCCCGGACCGAAGATCCCGAAAAAATACTTGATGATATGGAAGAGGGTCTTACACCGGACCTTAAGAGAAGATCTGTCAGGATATGTGACCGGCGTGAAGCTATTAAGACCGCCGTGATGATTGCCAATCCGGGTGATGTGATACTTGTGGCCGGTAAGGGACATGAGACTTACCAGGAGGTGAATGGTGTGAAGCATCATTTTGATGACAGGGAAGAACTTGGCAAAGCATTGTCGGACAAATAAAAATCAGAATGCTCTATTATCTGTTTCAATATCTCGATAGTCTCAATGTTCCGGGTGCCGGAGTTTTCGGTTATATCTCCTTCCGCTCCGCAGCGGCTGTGATTACATCACTAATCATTTCTCTGTTGATTGGAAAAAGTATTATCGGGTTCCTGCAGAAAAAACAGGTGGGAGAAGTAGTCAGAAATCTGGGTCTGGAAGAACAATACAAAAAACAGGGAACCCCTTCGATGGGCGGAATAATAATTCTTGCATCAATTGTTATCCCGACACTGCTGTTTGCCCGGCTTGATAATATTTATGTCATTCTGATGCTGATCACAACATTGTGGCTGGGCTTGATGGGATTTCTTGATGATTATATAAAGGTCTTCAGAAAAAATAAGGAAGGACTTGCCGGAAGATTTAAAATACTCGGACAAATAATACTTGGTCTTGTTGTTGGCTTAACCCTTTGTTTCAGCGATGATGTCATGATTGCGGAGAAGGTCCGGCTTTCTGAACTTACTTTCCGGGAACGGAGTGAGCTCAGAGAGAAACCGGTAACAACCTCACTGATGAGCGAAATAACCCTTGAGAGAAAATCCACAAAGACCACTATCCCTTTTGTAAAGAATAATGAGTTCAATTATTCATGGCTGGTGGCCTTCATCAATAAAGAGAAGCGGCAGCCATTGACATGGATTGTTTATATACTGATCATTATTTTCATCCTTGCAGCTGTATCCAACGGCGCTAATATAACGGATGGTCTTGATGGCCTGGCAACCGGTACATCAGCAATAATCGGGACTGCCCTGGGTATTCTTGCCTATGTGTCGAGCAATATTATTTATGCCGATTACCTCGATATTATGTTCATACCGCGAACTGAGGAACTGGTGATCTTTGCCAGTGCGTTTATCGGGGCAACAATTGGTTTCCTCTGGTATAACTCTTATCCCGCACAGGTATTCATGGGCGATACAGGGTCCCTTGCGCTTGGAGGAATAATTGCGGTATTCGCGATAATTATAAGAAAAGAACTTCTGATCCCTGTCCTTTGCGGAATCTTTCTTGCAGAAAATATCTCGGTTGTATTGCAGGTATCGTGGTTTAAAAGGACAAAAAGAAAATACGGGGAGGGCAGGAGAATATTTCTTATGGCTCCCCTCCATCATCATTATCAGAAAAAAGGATATCCTGAACCTAAAATTGTTACACGCTTCTGGATAGTGGGATTAATACTGGCAGTCATAAGCATTGTGACTCTTAAGATAAGATAACCGAATGAAAAAGAAACTCGTAATACTGGGGGCAGGTGAGAGTGGTACAGGTTCAGCAGTCCTGGCTGTTAAACAAGGATATAATGTATTCGTTTCCGATTACGGAGAGATAAGGGAGAACTACCTTGAGATCCTCGACAGCCATAAAATAAGATGGGAAAAGGGCAAACACACCGAAAGCGAAATATTTAAGGCTGATGAGGTCATTAAAAGTCCGGGAATAAAGGAAAATGCACCCGTAATGATTAAGATAAGAGAGAAGGGAATTCCGGTGATCTCTGAAATAGAATTTGCATCGAGATATGCTACGGGTACCAGGATCTGTGTGACAGGAAGTAATGGGAAAACAACGGTTACCAGCCTTATTTACCATATGCTTAAAAAGGCGGGAAAGAGTGTTGCGATGACCGGTAACGTCGGTAACAGCTTTGCGATGTCTGTTGCCCTTGAACAGCACGACTTTCATGTTATTGAACTAAGCAGCTTCCAGCTTGATGATATGTATGATTTTAAGGCTGATATAGCAATAATCATGAATATCACTCCTGACCATCTGGACAGAT
This sequence comes from Bacteroidales bacterium, assembly GCA_003501665.1. Classification (GTDB taxonomy): domain Bacteria; phylum Bacteroidota; class Bacteroidia; order Bacteroidales; family VadinHA17; genus LD21. Next base: position 22,225 of record DNOQ01000179.1, read on the forward strand.
ACGGGTATGATTTTCAGAATTATATTGATAGCAAATTCAGGATTACAAGGAACCAGACCAGCTCGGATTTTCTTATTTACTGGGCTGATGATCCTGTAATACAAAGAGAACTTTCAAAGAAAGAATTCAATATAACACTTCTGCCTTTTTCAGATACAGTGAAAGATAGAATGACTGCATATATCGAAAACAAAGAATTAATAATTGATTACCAAAAAAAAACCACCTCGCTTATGACCATTCATGAACTGGCGCTCAAAGGACGTCATAACACCTACAATTCTATGGCTGCGGCTATTGCAGGTAAAGTATTGCATATCCGCAAGGATATTATCCG
>DNOQ01000110.1:0-3301 GCA_003501665.1 Bacteroidales bacterium
GAGAGGTGAGCGATGAGAGGTGAGTTAATATAAAAAATTATAATATGTATAAAGCAAATACCATAATGACAGCAATAGCTATCCTGCTGCTTTCCTCCTGTGACGGAAAGAAGGAAAATCTGCATTATAAAGGCAATCCTGAACCTCTGGTGAAGAATGCATACATAAAGCTGCCGCTTGGTTCTGTCAAACCTGACGGGTGGCTTAAAGATCAGCTGACAGCTCAGGCTGAAGGGCTGACCGGCAATATTGACGATTTCTGGCCCGACCTGGTCAATTCTTCATGGAGGGGCGGCACCGGGGAAGCATGGGAAAGAGGCCCCTATTACCTTGACGGACTGGTTCCTCTGGCATATCTTCTTGATGATATAAAACTTAAAGAGAAAGTTAAGAGCTGGATAGAACCCATTCTCGCAAGCAGCAGTGATTCAGGATGGTATGGGCCTGATAAAAATAAGGACCGATGGCCCCTTGCGGTTGCGAACAAAGTTTTGATGCAGTACTATGAAGCCACCTCTGATGTGCGCGTCATTGATGTTCTGATTAAATATTTCAGGTATATCCATAGTACTCCTCCCGACTGGCCCGATAAAGATTGGCGTGGTGTAAGGGCAATGGAAAATGCCGTAACAGGATACTGGTTATATCGTGAAACAGGAGAACCATGGATCCTTGAAGCAACTGAATCGATTCAGGGGAACAGTTCCGACTGGACATCCTATTATGAAAAATTCCCGTGGGATTCTTCTGCCTATGCCGAAAAACGGATCCCGTTGAACTGGAAAGAGGATGGTCTGACGGCACATGTGGTCAATAATGGAATGGCTATAAAATATCCGGGCCTCTGGTATCAGCAATCGGGTGATGAAAGGTACCGGAATGCAGTTTTTGAAGGTATAGTTAAATATGACAAACACCACGGACAGGTCGGAGGCAGGTTCTCAGGCGATGAACATCTTTCAGGAAAGAGTCCGGACCGTGGTACAGAACTTTGTTCAGTGGTTGAATATATGTTCTCACTGGAAGAACTATATTCAGTTTTTGGTGACAACAGTCTTGCCGACAGACTGGAATTCCTGACTTTCAATGCATTACCAGGCACAACCACACCCGATATGTGGGCTCATCAGTATGACCAGCAATCGAACCAGGTTCTTGTTTCGGGAGCAAAGAGAGACTGGACAACAAATGGTATATATTCAAACATTTACGGGTTGATGCCAAACTATCCCTGCTGCCTTGCAAACATGCACCAGGGCTGGCCCAAATTTGCGGCAAATCTCTGGATGGCAAGTAATGACAACGGACTGGTTTCAGTAGCCTATAGTCCCTGTACGGTAAAAGCAAAAGTTGGAAAAGGAACTGAAGTAATTATTAATGAAGAAACTGATTATCCATTCAAAGGAAACATCAGGTTGACTATAAATTCAGAAAATCCGGTCAGATTTCCACTTTATCTCAGGATACCGGGCTGGGCAGAAAAGACAGTAATAAGTTATAAAGGCAGCAGACTGGATGTTAAAGCCGGATCGACAGTCAGATTATATGAAAAATGGGATGATGGTGATGTGATTATTATAGATATACCGATGACCTTAAGACTGGAAGAAAGATATAATAATTCAGGTTCCATAATCAGAGGCCCTCTCTATTATTCATTAAGTATTGATAAAGAGTTTAAAAGTGTAACGATCAATTATGACAATTTTGGTTACAAGGGAAGTGTTGACTGGGAAATATATCCTTTAAGTCCGTGGAATTATGGACTTTTAGTAAATAAAAAAGATCTGACAAGGGCATTTGAAGTTAAGGAAAATGCGGTTGAGAAGTATCCGTTTGCCGACCGGGGAGACATGGTGTGGTCCTCTGATTCAGGGAGATATGTTCATTGGAAAAAGGATGCACCTGTAGTAATAACCGCCAGAGCGATAAGGATTCCGGGCTGGACACTTAAGAACAATTCGGCAGATATCCCTCCACGAAGTCCTGTAAGTACAATATATGCCCCTGAAATTATACGGCTAATCCCTTATGGATGTGCAAGATTAAGGATCACTGAGTTCCCGGTGATTGATCCGTCGACCGTGGTTGAAACAATTCAGCCGGGTGATTAATTCTGCCTCCGGGTTTTTTCTATGGTAAAAACGTATTGACCTGATTCCAGCCGGAGCATAAGGTCTTTTCCTGTGCGGACAGTTTTAATATACCTGTTGAAGCCGATATCCTGGTTATTCTCAAGAATATCTTCCGAACCGGGATAGAACGTTGCAGTACTGTTTGCAGGAATAATTACCCTGTATGTTATATTTTCCCCATTTCTCTCCCATGAAGAAATTATTCTTCCATAGGGTCCGTCATGTACGGCTTCGAAACTATCAAGCCCCTCGACAAACTGAGGTTTTAGGATCACATTTTTGAATCCCGGCTTTTCTTCATCGGGGAATATTCCTCCCGGAGATTTGTAAATCCATGCACCTATCTCACCAAACATGATATGGTTCATTGATATATCAGATTCAGGGTTTATGGACCAGTTCTCATATAATGTTGTTGCTCCGTTAATGATCCACCAGCCCCATGAAGGATATTTGTCCCTCACGGCAAGTCTGAAAGCGAGATCAGAATACCCGTTTTCGCTCAAAGCATTCAATATTGCTTTTGTACCCAGCAGACCCACATCGATCTGTTCACCGTTTGTCATTACCTTTACGGCAAGATTATCTGCAACTTTCTGCCTGAGATCATCGGGTACCACATTCCACATCAGCGGAACACTCAGTTCAGTCTGAAATCCGTTACCATAAACTGCTCTGTCCCGGTCCAGGTATTTTTCATTTATTGAATTTTTTATTTTCTCCGCCAGAGCACTGTACTTTTCATAATCAGGCAGGTTCCCGAATAAACGTGCAGCTTTGGCCAGAATTGTTGCATCCACAAAGTAATAAACAGAAGATGTCAGTTCTTTCGGAGATACTGATTTTACAGGGATCCAGTCACCAAGTCCCCAGTCTGTAAGTCCCGACGGACTAATATCGGTAATGTGATCCACATATCTTTTAATATTATCATAACATTTCCATAGCAGGTGTGAATCACCATAGAAAAGGTATATATTCCATGGTATCAGAGCAATGGTACTGGTCCAGTCAGGGCCATTCGCCCAGTGATATCCCCATCCGCTTGTCGGGATTATAGCAGGAAGCACTCCGTTTGGCTGCTGTTCGTCGAGATGATCATCAAGCCATTTTTCATAGACAGTTATACCGTCAAAATTGTAAAGCCCTGTTTCAACAGCTATATG
>DNOQ01000110.1:3321-5690 GCA_003501665.1 Bacteroidales bacterium
GATGGCGGTACATCACTGTGCATAAAGAATCCTGAAAGACTTTCCCTTGTCAATGACAATGGTCTGTCAGATGTAACTTCAACATACTGGAATCCCTTATAATTAAACCTTGCCATGAAATCTTCCTCTCCTTTTCCTGAAAGTATAAAAATATCTGTCTGGAAAGGATCAGTATTATCTGTCGGCCGGAAATGAACATCAATATTAGACTGGTCAACGGTACCATCCGGATTCAGTCTTTCTCCATGCTTAAGCCGGATAACAGTACCACTTTCGCCGGCTAACCTTATCCTGCTTGCACCGGCTATATTCCTTCCAAGGTCAAAAACAAAGGTTCTGCTGTTTATTCTTTTCACAGATCTGGCAGGAATTTCAGCCTCAGCCCTTATCGGGTGCATAGTCTGGGCAACGATATTCAACGAAGGAGCCGGCACAAAGATCGAGTTCTGCCATTTTGAATCGTCAAATCCCGGTATATCCCAGCCATGCTTTTCCAGTCGTGAATCATAATGTTCCGCAGTATAGATACTGTTGAAGATTACAGGGCTTAACGATGTTTTCCAGTCTGTACCTGTCGGAACAATCAGTTCATTTCCATCTTTAAGTGTCACATGTATTTCCATACAAAACTTTGGTCTTGCGCGCCATGGTGCCTCATGAAAGAACCATACAGCCGTTGACTGGTGATTATACCAGCCGTTTCCAAGAAGCACTCCTGCAACATTTTCCCCCTGTTTTAATATAGATGTAATATCATGAGTCAGATATAAAGTACGGCGGTCAAATCGAGTATAAGCAGGATCGAGACGGTGATCCCCGACCTTCTTTCCATTGATGGAAAGCTCATACAAACCCGCTGCTGCTATATATGCCCGTGCCGATCTGACATCACCAGGGATATTGAATGATTTCCGGAAATATGGCGCCGGCTTAAGATGTATATCACGAGAATCACTTATCCAGTGCCCCTTCCAGTCACGGGATTCAATCATTCCTGTTTCAAACGAAGCAACCTGCGATATGCCTGAGGAGCGTCCTTTTGCATCCCACAACTGAATGCTCCAGAAATATTTTTTACGGGAAACGAACTTCTCTCCGCTAAATTTTATCATGTTCAATTCCGAGTCTGTTTTACCGGAATCCCAAATATCACCAATGCCAACTGCAACATCAGATGAATCAGTGCCGATGATTATCCTGAAAAAAGTCTGCTTCGCTCCCATCCTTTCATCTTTCATCTGCCAGGAAAACCGAGGATGCTGAGTATCTATACCAATTGGATTGACCAGGTATTCACATTTCAGATTGTTTGCAATAAACCTGCCGGACTTGCCGGAGCAGGAGATTAACAGAGCGGGCAAAAGCACCGACATTACTGTTAATCTATGGTACAAATGTTTAATATTCATAGCATTTAGATATAAATAGTTGCTTGTTGCTTGTTGCTTGTTGCTTGTTGCTTGTTACATGGTGGTTTTTTAAAAACAACCAGGAACAAGCAACCAGGAACCAGTAACCTAATATTTTTATATTTCTTCCGTTTTTTCCCTCAGCCATTTTTTTTCATTATCCGTCAGGTGTGGGCTGAGCTTCTCATAAACATCACAATGATAATTATTCAGCCATTCTATTTCATCTTTATCAAGTAATAATTTATCAATTAAAGATTTGTCAATATAACAAAGAGAAAATGTGTCAAATTTCAGGAACCGGCCGAATTCAGTCTCTTCATCTTCATAACAAAGCATGAGATTTTCTGTCCGTATCCCATACTCGCCATTCCTGTAAACAGCAGGTTCGTTGGTTATAAGCATGCCGGCTTCAATGGATGTTCTGTTAACGGAAGGAGTTATACTCTGAGGACCTTCGTGGACATTGAGACAATATCCCACTCCATGGCCTGTTCCGTGACCATAATCCAGACCTGCTTTCCACAAAGCCTCTCTTGCAAGAATATCAAGCTGATATCCTTTTGTGCCGGAAGGGAACTTAGTCCTGGCCAGCCGGATATGGCCTTTCAGAACAAGAGTAAAATCTGTTTTCTGTCTTTCCGCAGGAATCCCCAGTGAAATGGTCCTTGTAATATCCGTGGTACCTCCCACATAGTGTCCGCCCGAATCGACCAGAAAAATACCACTACCCGTCAATTCCATATCTGAACCAGGTGTTGCACGATAATGAGGTAAGGCAGCATGTTCATTAAAAGCTGTAATGGTTGCAAAAGAAGGTTTGATGAAATCCTCATTCAGTGATCTGAATTCCAGAAGTTTCTCTGCAAGCGACCTTTCCGACATACTGACTGAGCCGAAATTATTTTCGAGGTAGAAAAAGAACCTGGTGAGGGCAATGCCATCTATTATCATTATTTT
>DNOQ01000110.1:5811-8060 GCA_003501665.1 Bacteroidales bacterium
GTCTGTCAGGGCATACGAAATCAGTACCGGACTATACATCAGATCGTTGCCTCTGAGGTTAAGCATCCACATTATATCATCGGGAGATGTAAGGAGATGAAGATTGATATTTTTGCTTTGCATTATTTCCCTCACTCCGGCAATTTTCTCTGACCGTTCACTGCCAGAATATCCGGAAGTATGTTCCCAGGCTTCAGAGTTGGGGATGGAAGGTCTGTTGTACCATAACCCGCTTATAAGGTCAATTTTATCAAGAAATGTTATATTCTTATATCCCAGTCGTTTACTAAGTCTTCTGAAAAGATCGACAGAAACAATTTTTCCATCGAATCCGATGGTACTGCCCTGAGGTAAATTTTCATCAAGCCAGTCGGTATAATCTCTTCTCCGGAATGCCAAAGGTTTAATAATTTCAAATAGCGAGCCCTCCAGTTCATTTTCAGCCTGAATTAAATATCGTGAATCGGTCCAGAAGATCGCGGAAGAATTTGTAATAGCAACTACTGCTGCTGATCCGCTGAATCCGGTGAGCCATCTGACAATATTCCAGTGTTCCGGTACATTTTCCTGCAGGTGTGGATCCGACAGGGTTATTATATATGCATCGATGTTATGCTGTTTTAAAGCAGACCGTATTAAAGCCAGCTTATTGGCAGCATCTGTCATAAGTTCTTGACTTCGTTCACCAGATTCTGAAGGCTGCTTTTTGCATCGCCGAAGAGCATTCTTGTTTTATTATCAAAGAATAAGAGGTTTTCTATTGCAGCATATCCTTTACCCATTCCGCGCTTCATCACAATGATATTTCTGGCATCCCTGGCTTTAACAATAGGCATGCCGTATATCGGGCTTGACGGATCATCTTCAGCAGCCGGATTAACAACATCATTTGCTCCTATAACCACAACGACATCGGTATTAGGCAGATCGGGATTGATCTCATCACTCTCCACAAGCTGTTCGTAAGGCACATCTGCCTCTGCGAGCAATACATTCATATGACCCGGCATACGTCCTGCAACAGGGTGGATCGCGTATTTTACCTCAACTCCTTTTTCATCAAGCAGCTTCTCAAGTTCGTGGCAGATATGCTGTGCCTGAGCCACAGCCAGTCCATACCCCGGCACAATGACAACTTTTTTAGAATAGCTGAGAAGCACAGCAGCATCAGAGAGTGATATTTCTTTTATTGACCCGGTTGCTTCGTGGACTGACTGGCCACCTCCTCCGAACACTCCGACCAATACGTTCAGCAATGATCTGTTCATAGCCCTGCACATAAGTATGGTAAGTATTGTTCCTGCCGAACCGACCAAAATACCACCCGTGAGCATTGCCTGGTTATTATAAAGGAATCCTCCCATTGCAGCTGCCACACCGGTAAAGGAATTAAGAAGTGATATCACCACGGGCATATCGGCTCCGCCGATAGGCATAACAAACAGAATTCCATATACAACTGCCACAGCGAACATGATATAGATCCAATGTATCAGTTCGGAAGCAGCCTTCACATCCCTCGTCATAATGAAAACGATGATACCTATCAGGATCAGAAGGATACCTATATTTAAGTATTTCATCGCTTTAATCCTGATATCGCCTATCCAGCCATCGAGTTTCCCGAAAGCTATCATGCTTCCGGCCCACGACACAGTGCCTATCATAAGTCCCAGAAGAATAACCAGTACCTGTCCGTTTGCCATCCCGTGTTCCGCTATCAGATCCGGCCGTATATGCGGAAACTCCATCATCGATATCAAAGCTGCAGCTGCTCCTCCCATACCATTGAAGAATGAAACCAGTTGCGGCATGGCTGTCATCCTTACCCTTTTTGCTATCACCCATCCGATAACTGTACCGATAACAATTGCTCCAATGATCCATGGAATGTTTCCAATTGGTTCGCCATCCTTCTTATGAAAAAGAATAGTGGCCAGAATTGCAAAACCCATACCGAAAGCAGCAAGCATATTACCTCTGCGCGCAGTAAGAGGATGGCTCAACATTTTTAAGCCGAGTATAAAGAGTACAGAAGATATAACATAGGTTATCTCCATAACCGGGATACCATATGGAAATTGAGAAAGTTCACTCATTCCGTTAATATTTAACATAATTGCCACAGGAATCTACTTCTTCTTTTTAAACATTTCCAGCATTCTGTCGGTTACAACAAATCCGCCGACAACGTTAAGGGTTCCAAGTACTACGGCAAGGAATCCCAGAATCATGGATCCGGTTGTTTC
>DNOQ01000471.1 GCA_003501665.1 Bacteroidales bacterium
AATGAACAGATCCGAAGATCCCCGCGTTATCAGGGCGAAGGAGTTACTTGTTGAATATGAGGGGATGAGCAACGGGATCAACGGCATTAAGGCATTTCATCTTCTCGACAGTGCATTTGCCATTTTCAACGGTATCCCTGATTACATAGGGTCATATGAAAAAGGTGTTATTTATAATAACAAATGCAGCGCTATTATGCTCAATACAATCTATGACAGTGTAATAGGTAAGGAGGAAAAGAGTCAGCTTCTTGCAATGGCGATGGATTATTGCGACAGCAGTATTTTAACTTACAAAATATGGCTGGATGAATGGGAAGGACTTTCGTCTGAAGAGGTAGCTGATAAGCTGAAGCCTTTTATGAACGAAAATGATCCGGCATACAGTGGCTTTAATTTCGATAAGATTTTCAGGCGGAGGGTCAAAAATATTATTACCGCGCAGTATGAGACAGCAAGAAGGCTATCGGTAAGCTATACCAATAAGGGGACGATCTTCAGGCACCTGTATGAACCTGATTCAGCTCTGGTGTATGTCAGGATGGCTTTGTCGCTGTGGGAAGATAACCGGACGGCTAAAAGTAATCTCAGTGTGCTTATGGGAGGAGAACCGGTTAAGCCAAAACTTATTGAATCACTCTTCCCTCCCGACAGGAAAAAGAACTGAAAGATGTTCCGGTAAGGCTGTTATTAACTGGTTGCTAAAAATAAAAAATTAAAATTAATTGTATGATAATGAGAAGAATAGTAATAACATTTCTCTGTGTGGCAGTATTAATTCCCGTTATTATGTCGCAGGAAGCTGATCCCGGGTGGGAGATAAAATTCTCGGGGTTTGTAAAAACCGATTTTTTTTATGACACAAGGCAATCGAGCGCTTCTAACGGATTACGTGAGGGACACTTCTACCTGTTCCCCGATAATGTACTTTATGATCTGCAGGGTAATGATATAAATGCCAATCCTTCGTTTCATATTCTCAATATTCAGACACGAATAAAAGGCGATATCAGCGGACCGGATGCTTTCGGTGCAAAAACATCGGGAATTATTGAAGCAGAATTCTTTGGTACCGGAGAAAGTGATATAAACGGGTTCAGGCTCCGGCATGCTTATGTAAAAATGGATTGGACAGGTGTTTCTTTAACCATGGGGCAGTCGTGGCATCCTATGTTTATTACTGAAAGTTTTCCGGGTACAATAAGCTTCAATACCGGTGCACCATTCACCCCTTTCAGCCGTAATCCGCAGATACGGTTCTCAACAAAATCGGAGAACCTCCGTTTCTCATTTACTGCTTATTCACAGCGCGATTTCACTTCTCCCGGGCCCGAAGGGAACAGCAGCAGATATTTGCGTAACAGTGGAATTCCCGGACTGAATCTGCAATTGCATGTGCCGGCCGGAGAAAGTTTTGCTGCATGGGCAGGGATTGATTATAAAAGACTGCGTCCTGAACTGAAGAGCTCCGGAAATGTTGAAACAAACGCAATTATTGGCAGCTTTTCTTTATTTGCGAATTTAAAAATAAAAAGTGATCCCGTTAACCTGAGACTGATGGGAATATATGCCCAGAACGCCAGTGATCTTATGATGACGGGAGGTTATGCTGTTTCAAAGATTTCGGGGTTACATGAAGAAAACAAAGTATTCACAAATCTTAACACTTTCAGTTGCTGGGCCGATCTGAGCACAAACGGGAAGAAGGTAGTGCCTGGACTCTTTACAGGTTATTCAAAAAACCTGGGATCCGTTGATCCGATAATTGGCGACGTTTACGGCCGGGGCAATAACATTGATCATCTGTTAAGATTCTCACCACGCATTACAGTTACCCAAGGTCATCTGAGCTTTGCCGGAGAGATAGAACATACAACTGCTGCTTATGGTATAATGCAGAGTACAGGCAGAGTAATGAATACTAACAATGTAAGTAATTTAAGGATCCTTCTGAGCGCCATTTACAGGTTCTAGATCGTTTCGGTGTAAAAATCGCTCCCTGCTTTAATCATCAGGTTGTTAACAGATATGAGGGACCTTTCCGCGATATAATAAAGTTCGGAACCTGCAATTTGAAAATCAATAATATTATCAGGTTCAATATCATTTCTGATACATTCTGCCTGATGATTAAGACGGATTGACGTTAGATCCTTCCATGCTCTGACAGATCCACTGATAAGGCCGGAATCAAGATGTCCCCCTGAATAGAGTCCCAATGCTCTTTCAATTGTTGATAAACCGTTGATCCCGTATTTCAGCGCGTAAAGTCTGATTATCCCGGCCAGTGGCATCAGGAGCTTTTTTATATCAGTCTTTCCCCCTGAAAGAATATTCGGGGAGGGATTGAATTGTTTCCATGCGGAAGCCATGTGATAGAAGAAAATATCAGTGGTGCTCAAATCATTTCGGATATATTCACGAAGTTCATCAGAAAGATTCTGATCACCATAACAGAACCTGAAATCGAAAAATATGCTTATTTCAAGAAGTTCTTCGGGTCCCGGAGACTTTATCCAGCCTGAAAAATATTTTTTCCATTTATCAAGAGGCTGACACCATTTCGCAGTGCCTGCCATATTTTCTCCCTTACATAGGCTGAAACCTGCTTCTGCCAGCATTTTATTAACTTTTCTGCCCAGAGCCGGAAAATATGTTTCAGCATTTTTAAGCATTTCACCGGTAACATTTTCAAAAATAATTGCATTATCCTGATCGGTTGAAAATGTCTGTTCCCTTCTTCCGGCACTTCCGGTCTGGATGAATACAAAACGGCATGGTGCTTCACCGGTCTCTTCGATGCATAGTTCTACCACTCTGTTGCATATAGCATCGGCAACTGTTGATATAAATAATGAAACCGAGTAAGGATCCGCACGTCCCAGCAGCATTGAAACTGCAATTTTCCGGCATTCCAGGTAGGTTTTGCGGAGGGACAGGGGAGTAACTGCATTTTTGATTTCCTGGTGAATCAGATGAGGGGTGAGTGAAAATGCGCCGGTTAATACTTCATTTGTGATAATACCGGTAACTTTATTTTCTTCTGTTGTTACAAGCAGGCATTTAGCCGGTGCTTCATTGATTAATCCGAATGCTTCAGCAATGCTTGAATTATACCGTATGAATGCCGGAGGAGAATTCATCAACCTGAATATTTCTGTATCGGGAGATATACCTTCGGCCATTTTCATACCCAGAGTAACCAGATCTATAACGCCCAATGGTTCTCCTTCCCTGTTTGTAACAACCATTACATTAATATTTTGTTCTTTCATTAATGACACGGCACGTCTGACAGAAATCTTTTCGCTGCATTTCTCAGCAGGTATGGAAATGGATGAAACAGATGCCTGAAGAATGAAAGTTAAAACATATTCATCAGGAGCAGCCAGAAGGGCATTATCCTGGACCCTCCCTGAAGCAATCTCTTCAATTGTCCCCTCGCACCAAATTTCACCGTTATCAGATTCAACAACCAGGACATTTACCAGAGCCCAGAATTCATTGCCCCCTTTGCGCCGGAGAAGCACTTTTCTGTCAAGTATCTTCTCACCCGATTCCAGCGCCGATCTGAATGCTCTGAACTGTGCCGGATCTGCAAATAATGATTCCACAGAATGGGGGATCAGATCCTGTAAACTATTGTAGCCCAGCATTTTTAAAACAGGGCGGGAAGCATCCAGGAATATATTCTTCCTGCCATAAGTTATCCGGAAGAAACCTGTGGATATTGTTTCAACCAAAGATGGCTGAGGTGAGAAGCCGTCACGGGGAACAATACTTTTTGCCGGCCTGACCACAATGAGCACAGCTTTCTTCCCCCCGAGTAGTATTCCTGAGAAACTGGCATGTGCTTTAATAAGGGCCCCGTTACGTTTTTTCAGTGTACATTCGGTATTCCTTCTGGCACTTAATTCATCATATACAATTTCAGGATCTTTAAACCCGGCACTTTCAGGAGAGACCAGGATATTTCCTGGCTCCATTGACTTAAGTTCATCTTCAGTATAAAGAAGCCATGAAAGCAGTGTTTTGTTTGCCTGTATCTCATTTTCCGACCATATCATGACTCCTTCCGAAGCTGCTTCAGCCAGGGTACGGTATAATTCCCTTGATCTATGCAGCTCTTCTTCAGCTTTATTCCTCTTCTTCTCTATTATGTGACTTTGCCTTGAAACAACAGTGAGCAATGCTACAATAATAAGACCTATCACTCCCGAAATTAACAGTGCCCTGTTTTCCATCCTGCGTATCTCAGCCTTTACGTCTTCAATATATATACCAGTTCCGATTATCCATTCCCAGGGTTCGAATTTCCTGACATACGACAATTTCGGTACAATCCGCGTTGAATCATCATTCCACTGCCACATATATTCAACATAGCTCTCTCCTTTTGCTGTAACTGCGTTAACAAATTCAACAAATATTGTTTTTCCCCTTGAATCATGAAAATCGGTCAGATCCTTACCGTTCAGGTCAGGTCTGTATGGATGCACTATCATCCTGGGGTACATATCCGTTATCCAAAAATAGTCCTTGTGTTCATCTCCGTACCTTATTGTGTTGATCGCCGATCTGGCCCTCTCTTTTGCTTCTTCCTGTTCAAGTTCGCCATTAATTTCCCGGGAATGGTAATAATCGAGAAGGCTGTAAGCGGTTGAGGTGACCTGGTTAATAAGATGCCTTTTCCGTTCCATCATTACTCTTTCGAAAACCGGTATCAGGTAGAAAAATATTAGACCCGCAAAAAGAGCAAATGCAAGTAGAGCGGGAAGATCTATTTTCAGTATGAATAATTTTTTCAGGCGTTTCACGGATAGTTTTTTCATTCGAAAATAATATTACTATATTGTTGTAAATTAAGTGTTTCGAATGGAACCTTCATGATTGTAAGTTATTATCATAATCTTTTGTGCTTTTGAAACATGAAGGTTTCATTTCATTAAATCTTAAACCGTGTTTATGGCAATTATCTCGAGCTTCAGATTATCTGAGTCGATTATTGAAAAGCCTGTCCTGCCTTTTTCTCCGGAAATCGGAGGAAGGAGGATCATTACCATTTCATTACCAAGGTTAATGGTCTGACCCGGAACGGAGTGGATTGCTTTCATAAAGGATCTGCCCCCTCTGTAAGCCAGCCCGGCAAAATGATTGTGTGAATGCCCCGAGAAGGAATACATTATATTGTTGCGATCCATGAAGTCCCAGAACTGTGCAAGATGATTGTTGCGTTCGATATATTGTGTGGTTGATCCGGTAAAGTCAGGGTATATATAATGAGATAAGAGACAGCTTGTTCCTGCGAACGGGAGAATTATATATTCCGGTAGTGAATTAAGGAATAACAGATCTTCTTCTTCAAGATCTGTAGGTATTTCACCATCATAGGTCCAGACCCTGCCGCGTGATATTCTCTTTTTCTCATCTGCATCCATACTGAACCAGGTCTCCGGGTATTCAAATCCGTTGGTATATGACGGAAGCCTTTTTACAGCGAAAAGATCATGATTACCCGGTACTATCCAGCGGCAGTTGGACCTTACAATATCAAGGCATGCTTTTGCGCTGTGGCCGGGATTGAATTTGTAGAATCTGTGGTCCATGCCCACAATGTCTCCCAGGCAGGCAATCTCATCACATTTATTGACGGATGCCAGTTTGAGCGCTTTGGTAAGCATCGTGGTGTTTTCATGGATATCTGAGATAATCCCTATTCTCATGTAACTCTTAAATTCAGTGAATTACCGTTTCCCATAGAACAGTCTCAAAGGTAATAATTTTCAGTGAACAGCCCGCAAATCCTTATAAGCCTCCAGAAAGGCACATAGCACTCCAACATTATGATTAAAAAGGGCACTTGATATCCGGTCTTCTGTCCGGTATTCCCCATCCCATATTTTGCCCGGTACTTCTTTCCGGAATCGGTCCTGATGAACAATCCACCTTCCCATTTTGTCCTGATTTTTAATGATTTTCCGAACATTTTCAGCCAATTCAATTAATTTACCTGTCTGATCAACCTTTGGCCCGACGATTTCCGGATTGCTTATATGGAGAAAGCGCAATTCAACAGCCTCCAGCGCCTCTTTAAGATTCACCTCATAAGCATATCCGGTTCGTCTTTCCAGGGAAAGTAGTTGCAATGAATCAACCCGGATGCGCCCCCTGTCGTAATAAAGTGGCTTGTTGGTACCTAATTCGAGAAAGCGCCCCCATTTCCCGTTAGGAAGGCGGGAAGTCTTTAACCATCGGATTGCATCAGGAACAGGTTCCAGTAATTCTTCTCTGCCGGTATGCAGAAAAAGTTCGATAAGACTATTAATATTATTCAAACTCGCAGATGGATCAACAGCGGGTGGTTCAAATGACCGGGCCCAGGCCGGTTGAAGATATTCGTTGTATTGTTGCGCCCATCCCGGTTGTGGAGGCGGTAGTTGAGAAATCATTAAAAAACGCCCTGCTTTCTGCAAACTTTCAGCAAATTTCTTTTCTCTGTAGTAGGTATCAGCTTCGATCATTACTCTGATGCAATCGTTAATCCCATTATCATTGAAAGTAGCATAATCGTGGTAATTTCCCTGCCACGGATATTGATGAGGCCAGCCGCCATTGTCCAGTTGGGATTCCAGCATCATATCCAGTGCCTTTTCTATTGCCTGAGTTAAGGAGGGCTTGTCAATTTCCTGGTCCAGCGACATCAGAAAACTTATAGCGCTCTGGGTCTGATTATCATCAAAACTCACCCTTTTCCCGGTGGGACGATCAAAATAGATCTTGTGATCCCAGCCTCCGGATTCGTTCTGACCCAGAATGAGAGCATTGGCCGCATCCTCTGCTGCACTGAGGAACTTCTTATTTTTTGTAATACGCCAGGCTCTCAGAAAGCTCATCCCGACGGCAGGGGTACCGGGAGGCTGTACTTCAACAGTACGATCATCTGTTTGTCCTTCCCCCCATTTTTCTTTCGCATCCAAACTGTAGTGGTATACATAACCACCCTCAATGGCCAGTGATTGCATAAAAGCAATGCCTTTCTCAAGACTGAGTTCGGCCTCAGCTGCAAGAGAGGAGAGGTATTGTTTGTTTTGTGCCTGAATGAAAACTATAGGGTAATATTGAAATAGTAATACAGTCAGAAAGATTAATTTCTTCATATATAAATAAATTTGATTTTAGAGGTCATATGGAACCTTGTTAAAAAAGTAACTGGTTACTGGTAACTGGTTATTGGTTAAATGCCTTTGTATTTGATTGATATTTTTTGTTTCTGTTTTATTATCTCTTTATTCCGTTGCCCGTGTCAAATATCAATAAATTTATATTAAATATCGAAAACACACTGTTTTTATTGGAAAATTAATTAGCTGAACTTCGTAAAATATGGCCGGATTTTTCTTTTATCATATCTTTCTGTTTCTTACCTTTAACATACGTAAAAACAGTTTTACTCCTTTTCAGTCTTTGGCCTGTCGCAGGTAATCGGGATCTGCTCTAAGGCCCGTGCTTTGGCATCCATAGCTTTAGCGAAGGTTGAGGCCAAAGATGATGATCTTGAAAAAGCCTTCAGTAAGGGAACCCTGCGGCTGGGAAAGACCGGTAAGCCTGGCGCAGGAACAGAAAGGTACAGATCCCCGTGGAAGAGTGCAGTGGCTGCAGCAGCCGTGATACTGGCGATTCTTGTTGCCATGNNCAGTTGCCGTGCTGCCCTTCACCAAAATTTTGATCACATTTTTGATCAATATGATCAATTAGGGTATGCAGGCACAATGAACCTGCCAGCTCCCATTTTCCCTTTCTCATTGTAATTTCATTTAATAATTTTCAAATTTTAAAACTAAATATATGTAATTATATAACATATTTTGTGTTTTATTTACTACCTTTGTCCTATGAAACCCACATGATACAAAATCACAAACAAGCATGAAAAAAAGGATTTCAGAACAAATAGTAAAAGATTTGCTGAAGGGATTTCCCTGTGTGGCAATAATTGGACCCAGGCAGGTTGGCAAGACCACCCTTGCAAAGAAAATTCAAAAAGGATATAAATCTACCTTATACCTCGATCTTGAGTTCCAAAAAGACTTTATAAAGCTTGAAGATGCTGAGACATACCTGAAACAATTTGAAAATCATCTTGTAATCATTGATGAGGTGCAGAGGAAAAAGGACTTGTTTCCGGTCTTGCGTGCACTGATTGATCGGAACAGACACCCCGGCAGATTCCTGATTCTTGGATCAGCAAGTCCTGATTTGCTGCGAAACAGTTCTGAGACGCTTGCCGGCAGAATTGCTTACCATGAATTGACCCCTTTTCTTTTAACAGAACTGGGAAACACCTTTAAGATTGAGGATGTGTGGATGTATGGTGGCTTTCCCGATGCACTCATGAAAAAAAAATACTGGATAAGCTGGATGAATAATTATGTTAAAACCTATTTTGAACGTGATCTCCCCAATCTTGGATTTCCGGCCGACAGTATGACCGGTGAAAAACTATGGGCCATGCTGGCTCATTATCATGGCAATATGCTTAACTATGCCGAACTTGGCAGAAGCCTTGAGCTGAACATAAATACAATCAAAAGTTACATAGGATTTCTAAGGAATGCTTTCCTCATCCGAATAATCGAACCATATTATACAAATATTAAGAAACGCCTGGTGAAATCCCCAAAAGTATATATCCGTGACTCCGGAATTATGCATTACTTATCAGGTATTGAAAACTTTGAACAGCTTTCCGGTCACCCTAAGAAAGGAGCATCATGGGAAGGCTTTGTTATTGAACAGATTATCCCTCTTTTACCTGCCAACAGGAAAGTCTGTTTCTATCGCACTCACGACGGAGCTGAACTTGATTTGGTTTTGATAAAAGGCAATCGCCCTGTGACTTCGATAGAAATAAAATACGGTTCGGATGCCAGACCAACAAGGGGTAACACTGAAGCAGTTCAAACTCTTAAAACATACCATAATTATATTATAATAAAAGATGATGAAGATTATATGCTGTCAGGCGGCTTCAGAGTCTGCGGATTAAAAATTTTCCTTGATAAATATCTGTATAGTCAGTAATCCCTGCCTGCCTGATTTTTGATTTTAAATCACATATCAAGACTCACTAATCACATTCCGCTCTGCGGAACTGCGTCTCTTCGTTCCTTGAATCACAAATCATTTCTTCCTTCAGCGGTCAGGCAATATGGCGCGTATTGCTGTTCAGCTGATTGATGCCGGAACCGATGCCCACTTATGGTCAGAGATTTACAACGGAGATTTGACTGACCTGTCGCGCATATTTGTTATT
>DNOQ01000515.1 GCA_003501665.1 Bacteroidales bacterium
TTACATATAACGGACAGGAAATAACTATCAGGAAAAATAATTGTCAACTGCCGTCCCGACACTTCGGTCGGGATTTCCTCACTTCGTTTGTCAAACTGCCGACTGCCGAGTGTCAACTTGAAAATAAGCGGTGAGAGGTGAGTGAAGCGATGAGATAATATTGCCAACTTTAAAAAGCACCCGCAGTACAACAAATCATGTAAAACACTAAAATCGATCGAATATGAAAAAATCTATAACTTTTATTATCCTTCTCGGAATGGCGGTATCCTTGTTCTCACAGAATACCGTTGATCCGTTATTCCCCGTGAAAGGATTCTGTATCAACGCTCCGTCGACCGGACAGGTTGACCGGTTCCTGAAATTCGTAAATGAAGAACTTGCAACACGGGGGGTGAATACTTTGCTGTTGCTGGTGGATTACGGTTACAGGTATCAAAGTTACCCCCAATTAAGAGACAAAGATGCTCTCACAAAGGCTGAGGTGAAAAAGATTGTAAAAGCCTGCAGAAACAATAAAATCAGGATAATACCTCAGATAAACCTGCTGGGACATCAGTCGTGGGCAGGTAATCTCAATCCTCTGCTGACACATTTTCCGGAGTTCGATGAAACACCTCACGTTAAAATGCCTGAAAAATATGTATGGCCGAATCCTGACGGCTTATACTGCAAGAGCTATTGTCCGCTTCATCCTGATGTTCATAAGGTGGTATTCGCCCTTGTTGACGAGATCTGTGATGTATTCGAAACAAATGCTTTTCATGCAGGCATGGATGAGGTTTTTTATCTCGGTGATGATAAATGTCCGCGTTGTTCAGGTGTCGATAAGGCTGAACTCTTTGCCGGAGAGGTGAGAAAGATCAGGGATCATCTGGCACTGAAAAACAGGGAACTCTGGATCTGGGGTGACCGCCTGATTGATGGTAAGACAACCGGTATAGGCTTGTGGGAAGCAAGTTATAATTATACTTACCGGGCTGTCGATATGATCCCGAAAGATGTTGTGATATGCGACTGGCATTATGAAAGGCCTGACCAGACTCCGGTCTGTTTTGCCATGAAAGGCTTTAGGGTGATAACCTGCCCGTGGAGAACACCTGCCACTGCTGTCATTCAGGCTGAAGATATGGCAAGGTGGAGAAAATATGCCACGAAGGAAATGAAACCCCGCTATTACGGAATGATGCAGACCACCTGGACAAGTCCCGAAAGATTTATGGACGGATTTTATGGCATAAAAAAAGAAGAAGAACAAACCGATACTCAAAAACAGGATCCCTCTAAAAATCCCTGGGATACTTTCAGGGCAATGTATAAAAGAATGGAGGAACTGGAAAAGGAGATGAAATAAATATTTAAATCCAATACATTATCAGAGGCTTTTTAAAATTTAAATCCTTTAACCGCAAAGATCGCCAAGAAATTACGCAAAGTCCCCAAAGTAAAATTTCAGAAGTATTGACTTTGCGTCCTTAGCGTCAACTTAGCGACCTCTGCGGTTTAAAAAAAACCATAACAACCAAAAAATCTAAAAGATAAATAATCATGAATTTTACAGACATAATTACTCAAAAGTTATCCTCTTCATTAAGGTTGATGGTAATTATCCTGATAAGCATAACAGCAGCAACCGAACCGGTTTTATCACAAAGGAGGAAAATAAGGAAAGCAGAGCCTGTACCTGTAGTTCAGAACATAGTACTTGCCGATAAGGGATTTAGCCAGTACAGGATAATTATTCCTTCTTATCCCACTCCCGATGAAAAGAAGGCTGCCGAAGTTCTTCAGGATTATATGTTGCAGATTTCTGATGCAGCGCTGCCGGTCATTTCTGTTGACAGGAACAGAAAAGGGATTCCATTCGAAATCATCCTGGGCCAGAATGAGAGACTTGATAAACTTGGTATCGATATCAATTTCAATGAACTGGGAGAAGATGGATTCATCATCAAAACCGATAGTCTGCGGCTGATAATAGCCGGTGGCAGTAAGAAAGGCACCCTATACGGGGTATATACTTTCCTTGAAAAATATCTCGGTTGCCGGATGTACACTCCCAGGGTTAAAATCATTCCTAAGCACGAGAAAATCATACTGGACAGGATAAATGACAGGCAGATCCCTGCTGTTAAATACAGGACTATCCATTACAGGGGGACATGGGATCAGGAATATGCCGACTGGCATAAGCTAAGTCATGATGCCGGAGGAGAAAGGACAGCGTGGGGTTTATGGGTGCATACATTTAACCACCTTGTCCCACCGGAAATTTATTTTGCAGAGCATCCTGAATATTATGCTCTTCGCGATGGTAAAAGAATTCCCACACAACTCTGTCTTACAAATCCGGAAGTTCTGAAACTGACAATTCAGAATCTCAGGAAAGATATGGCACGTAATCCTGAAGCTTTATACTGGTCGGTAAGTCAGAACGATAACAGGAATTACTGCATGTGCGGGAATTGTCAGGCAATCGATAAAAAAGAAGGTTCACCATCCGGATCAATTATATGGTTTGTGAATCAGGTTGCCGACCAGTTCCCCGACAAAGTGATCTCCACCCTGGCTTATGAATATGGAAGAAAAGCTCCTCTTTCATTGCGTCCGGGGGATAATGTAAATATTATGTTGTGCAGTATAGAGATGAGGCGCGACAGACCTTTTGCCGAAGCTACGGATTCCATGAGTGTGGCATTCGTAAGAGATGTCAGGAACTGGAGTAAAATAGCAAAGGACATAATTGTGTGGGATTATGTGATCCAGTTCAGTAATCTGATAAGTCCTTTTCCCAACCTTCATGTTCTGCAACCCAACATTAAGTTTTTTGTTGAAAATGGTGTAACGGCAATGTTTGAGCAGGGAAACCGCGAAGTGGGTGGAGAATTTGCAGAGCTTCGTTCTTACATGATTTCAAAATTTCTGTGGGATCCTTATGCGGATGCTGATATGGTAATGAATGATTTCCTGAACGGTTACTATGGCGCTGCAGGTAAACCGGTAAGAAATTATATTGATGAAATGCGGGAAGCGCTTGAGAAATCGGACAGGCAGCTCAGGATTTTCGGTTCTCCGAATGAAGCTTCAGTCAGCTTTCTTACCCCTTCACTTATTGAAAGGTATAAACAATTGTTTGATCAGGCAGAATCGCTTGTAGCAGATTCGGTAATACTTCTCGAGCGGGTAAGGATAGCAAGGTTGCCGCTGAACTTCACGATTATGGAGCAGGCAAAAAAGAATTTCGCCGGTGAAAGGGGAGTTTTTATAAAATCAGGGGAGCAGTGGATGGTAAGACCTGATATAAGGTCGATGATAGATCCATTTGTTGATCTGTGTATCCGGCAGGGTGTTACGCGGGTTAAAGAATGGAACACTACTCCAGAGGCTTATCGCTCGGCAATGTACCGGCTTTTTTCCCAGGGTAGGAATGAGCATCTTGCTTTTGGTAAACCGGTTAAATTTCATAGTCCCGACATTTCCCTGATCCGTGAGGAGGAGCGTGAAATGCTTACTGACGGGATAAGGGGCAGCCATGATACCGAATATAACTGGCTCGATTTTCCGGGAAAGGATCTGGATGCCGTGATTGATCTGGGAGAGATAAAGAAAGTGCAGCATATTGAGTGTGCATTTTATCAGCTGGCAATGTGGTTAAGCATCGCGCCTGTAAAAGTGGAATTCTTTGTTTCCATTGATGGTCAGAACTTTGAAAATGTGGGTTCAGTTAACAATACACTGCCGATTGACCAGTATGATTCTTTTCAGAGAGACTTTATTGTGGATTTTCAGCCAAGGGATGTAAGGTTTGTCAGGGTTGTGGCACATACCCTGGGAAACACTCCGGAATGGCACCCGGGTGCTGGTCAGCCGGCCAGGATGCACATTGACGAGATAATTGTTGAATGATTTTTAAAATAAAGTTAAAATAAAATTAAAAATTGTTAAAAAAGTTATAAATTTGGGTAAACAACGGGATCGGAGAAGTTATCTTTTTTGAAACCCTAAAAACAAAAACTTATGATTAAAGAAAAAGTGTACCTTTCTTTGAAGCGGGTACTGACTTTGTTTCTGATGCTATCCTTCACCTATGCATTGATGGCACAGCAACGGACAGTAACCGGGACCGTCAGGGATTCTGATGGTGCTGCTCTTTCAGGGGTGACTGTTCTGGTCAAAAACACTACGACCGGGACGATCACGGATGCTCAGGGCAAGTACACCATTCAGGCGGGAGCCGCGAATGTACTTGTCTTTTCTTTTATCGGATATGCCACACAGGAAATACCTGTTGGCAACCAGTCTGCGATCAATGTAACAATGGAGCTTGAGACAGAGCAACTGGGCGAAGTTGTTGTTACAGCTCTGGGTGTTACAAGAAGCATGAAAGCACTACAGTCCACTGTATCCAAAGTTGACGGTGCCAGTCTTACGCAGGCCCGTGAGATCAACCTTGGCTCATCAATTCAGGGACGCGTGGCAGGTGTTAACGTTACCAACCCGGGTACGGGTCCTGCAGGATCTTCGCGTGTTATCATCAGAGGTGCTAAATCTCTGGCAAATTCTTTTAATAATCAGCCTCTCTATGTTGTTGATGGTATCCCCATGGATAACTCACAGTTCGGACGTGCAGGTGTATGGGGAGGAACCGACCAGGGTGATGGCATGTCCAGCATCAATCCGGATGATATTGAGTCGATCACAGTATTGAAAGGAGCTGCAGCAGCCGCTCTTTATGGTTCAAGAGGTGGATATGGTGTTATAAACATAGTGACTAAAAGAGGCCAGGTACGCAAAGGAATCGGCATTGAATTCACATCCAATTATGTTTTTGAGAAAGTGATCAACCTGTCAGATGTACAAACAGTTTACGGACCTGGTGGGATTGCAGATGGACCTGGCGGAACAAGGATCTATTCCAAGCCTGTTGATAAGAACCAGGCTTACGGTTGGGGTGCCGGTTCAATGTGGGGTCCAAAACTTGACGGATCGTCCGTAATTCAGTTTGATGGTGTATCAAGACCTTATTCCTACGTTGGTAATGCCTGGGATTTTTACGAAACAGGTCATTCGTGGACAAACAGTTTATCGGTTTCGGGGGGAAGCGATAAACAGACATACCGCTTCTCATTTTCGGACCTGGATAATAAAGCCATAATTCCAATGGAAGCTTTCAATAGAAGGAATTTGTCCTTGGCAACAAACGGAAAATATGGCGAGAGGGTTACATTCAATGCCAAGGTCCTGTATTCGAATGAAAAAGTGAACAACAGACAGTATGTATCTGATAGTCCGGCAAATATCCCTTACGCAATTTGGTCATTGGCCAATACCGTGGATATTAATAATCTTAAAGGTGATCCAAAAAAACTCGGGGCTGTGGCACCCGGAGTAATTACACCGGACCTTAAATCAACCGGTGAAGAATTCCAGCCGGCAAATAATAACTGGCTGCAGAATCCATGGTGGGTTGCATATCAGTTCAAAAATGAAAATATCAGAGACCGTTTTATTACGTCAGGAACTTTACGGTTAGAGATTTTCAAATGGCTGTGGGCCCAGGGACAGATAGGAATGGACTGGTATACCAGGAACAACAATTTCCTTGTTCCACAGGGCACCGGGTACAGTAGGGGTGGTTCCAAGAATGAGACATCCAACTTCGTAAGGGAAATTAACCAGGAGTGGATGCTTGGCGGCGATAAGGAGTTTGGCAAGTTCAGGATAAATGCATTTTTTGGCGGTAACAAGATGATAAGGGAAGCTGAGAATATTAATGTGAGCGGAACAACCTTCAATATTCCGTTTTATACAGCAGTTTCCAATACCAAATCACAGAGCATTGGATATGGTTACTCGAAATCCGGGATCAATTCCCTGTTCGGTTCAGCCGAATTAAGTTACGGCAATTATTTATTCATAACAGCTACAGCGAGGAACGACTGGTTCTCAGTACTCAACCCGGCAAACAACAGCAAGTTGTATCCGTCAGTCGGTGGCAGCTTTGTGTTTACCGATGCCTTCCGGAACTTTCCCGAATGGCTTACTTATGGAAAGTTAAGAGGTGCCTGGGGCCAGGTCGCAACCGCTAACGTGGGAGCCTATTCATCCAGAATTGCTTACGGACTGGTTGGACAAGGTCATCTTGGTCTTCCCATGGCCGGATTCTCCGGTGGTACCAATATTCCGAACCCGAACCTTTCCCCGGCTCTGTCAACCGAATTTGAATTCGGAACGGACCTTAATTTCTTCAAGGGAAGGATAGGAATTGAATTTACTTATTATAATCAGAAGACAACAGATGACATTCTCGCGGCCACGATATCAAGAGCTTCGGGTTACGAGACAACTTCAGTCAATATCGGAGAACTGTCAAACAAAGGCATTGAACTTCTGATAAACGCAACACCAATGCAGAATCTGGGTGGTATTACATGGAATGTTTCTTTGAACCTTGCAAAAAATAAGAATAAAGTAATTGCGCTCAGTAAAGGAATTTCTGAACTTAATGTTGATGAACCCCGTACAAGAACTGTAATGATCAAGCATATTGTGGGATATCCTTTCGGTATGATAACCGGCTACAAACAGAAGACAGATGATCAGGGTAACCTTGTTTATGAATCGAACGGTTCACCTGTCAGATCAGATGTCTATGAGATCCTTGGCAACGGTGTTGCTGATTTAACGGGAGGTCTGAATAATTCTATAAGCTGGAACCGTATACGCCTCGATGCACTGCTCGATTTCAAATTCGGAGGTGATATCTATTCAGGAACCAATCTAAGATTGACGGGATGGGGGATGCACAAGCAGACACTTGTTAACCGTGAGGGGGGAATGGTTGTAAAGGGAGTCATCCAGACTGGTACGGGCAGCAATGGTAAAGCAATATACGAACCATTCACTAAAACCCTGAACCAGGAAGAGACTGCACGTTACTGGGGTAACCTCGCGTCACGTGCTCAGGAGAATTTCATTTATGATGCATCATTCATAAAGCTGAGGCAGATCTCAGTTGAATATAGCCTTCCTCCTAAATTGCTGACCAAAACACCATTCACCAATTTTGCAGTATCTTTTGTAGGTAGGAATCTTGCAATTCTTTACAAGAATATCGAGAATGTTGATCCGGAATCCGGTTACTCGGATGGCAATGCACAGGGTCTCGATCACTTCGGTATGCCGACAACCCGCACTTACGGTTTCAATTTGAAAGTAACTTTTTAAACTTAAAAACTGAAAGAGATGAAACATTTAAATAAATTACTGGGAAGTGCCCTGCTCATCATAATATTTGCAGCAGGTTGTGATACGGATACATTGCACGATATGAACATTAATCCGAATGCGGTTAATAAGATAGATATTAACTATTTTCTTACAGCAGCTGAATTGAGCATTTCGAATAACGGATGGCGGGGAGATAACAGGTATACAGACTGGAGAACAAACATTGGAATGTGTGCACATGCAATACAACACCTCGCAAGTACAAGTACAGGCACAATATCTGTCGGGGATAAGTATCTCGAGAACGATGTTGAACCATCCAATGCTCCCTGGGATCATATGTTGGCAGGTGATGGAAAGATCACAGCGGAGATTATCAAGCAGACCGGCCCGGGGGGTTATGCAGAAGGGCACAATATCAATGCCCGTCATGTCGCAAGGATTCTCAGAGTACTCTGCTTCCACCGCCTTACCGACTGGTATGGGAGTATACCATATTTTGAAGCCAATAAAGGTGTTGAAGGGATATTCCAGCCAAAATATGACAAGCAGAAAGCTATTTATACCGATCTTCTGAAGGAGCTTGATGAAGCCTGTGCCGGTCTGAGCAGTTCAAATCTCGATGAGGGATTCTCTGCTGCAGATTATTACTTCAAAGGCGATCTTGCCAAGTGGAAGAAATTCGGGTATTCCCTTATGCTGAGACTGGCAATGAGGATTTCAAATGTCGATGCAACCATGGCAGGATCCTATGTTACAAAAGCTGTGGCAGGAGGAGTAATGAGCAGCAATGCTGACAACGTGGTTGCTACAATGGCCATGGGCCCGGGTGAATGGAATAATCAGAATGGTATCTCACGCGGATTTTATCCCGGTGACGGGGGGCAATGGCAGAGTTCCCTGCTCAGCAAAACGTTGATAGACCAACTCATGGGAACTGATAAGACAACAGTTGATGACGATGATCCGAGGTTAATGGTATTTACTGCAGGAATTATAAAGTGGGTAGCGGCAGGAAATGATCTTTCCAAAGAAGTGATTTATCTTGAAACGGATCCTCTCAAAATGAGGGGTTTGCCAAACGGCCTCGACGGAGCTATGCTTAATACACTTATGGGCGGACCTACAGTTGCATACGAACATTTTTCAGCTGTCAATCCATGGATGATGCAGGACGATGAGCCCTATGTTATCATGCACGCAGCCGAATCGGAATTCCTTCTGGCAGAGGCAAAGAAGAGAAATATCGGGACTGGTATAACAGGAACAACAGAGGACCACTATAAGAAAGGTGTTAAACTGGCCTTACAGATGTACACTGTTTATGATGCTTCTTTCGCGGTATCTGATGCACGTGTAAATCAATACCTGGCAACCTATCCTTATGATGATGCCAAGGGACTTGAGATGATCGGAACCCAGATGTGGCTGTGTAAATATATGAACTGGTGGGATGCCTGGTCAGATTACAGGAGAACCGGATTCCCGGTTCTGATTCCGACAAATTATCCGGGTAATGCTACCAATGGTCAGATCCCGACCAAGCTTATGATCCCTGCATACGAGGCTACGGGTAATCCGAATTACGCAACCGGAGCCACACAGCCCGACAGGCTGATCGGCAAGGTTTGGTGGGATGGTGGTCCGGAGTGATAAATTCATGAACTCACCCCCTTTATTTTTCCCCCTCTCTGCTTCGCAAAGAGGGGGAAATTTTTTACATCACATGAACTCACCCCCTTTTATTCCCCCTCTCTGCTTCGCAAAGAGGGGGAAATGTTCTGGATATTAGATAGTTAATGTTAAAGATTTGTGTAAAGAGGAATAAATATGAATTAGTTTTATATTTGGTTAATATTGTCAAAAAAGATGGGGAAAGGTAAATATCTTGATATTAAAGTTATTAAGAAGCATGCAAGAGAACTGAGGAGGAATTTAACTGAATCTGAGAAACTACTGTGGGAACAAATCAGGAACCGGAAACTTTCAGGTTTTAAATTTCTGCGTCAGCATCCGATTATTTATAAAGCCGATTTCAAAGGCTTAAACTATTTTATAGCAGATTATTATTGTGATGAAAAAAAGGCAGTAATTGAACTTGATGGTCCGATTAATGAGAGTACAGAAGAATATGATCAGTTCAGAGATGAAGAGATGAAATATAAAGGATAATATGAAACGCAGAGATTTTGTTTACAGGGCAGTATTAACCGGAGGTGCCCTAAGCCTCGGTATCGGTTGCAAAAGAAAAATTGAACCCGGGACAGATAAGGAAGTCGCACAGCAGGTTTCAATGGATAAATTACCAGTTAGAACCATCAGGGAACCAGAAAGAGAGATCCCCGTTCTTGCCGAAACCGATGTCCTGGTAATAGGAGGGGGGCCGGCAGGAACTGCTGCAGCGATTGCAGCGAGTCGTACGGGTGCTGAGACATACCTGGTGGAACGCTATAACCATCTCGGGGGATTATGGACAGGCGGACTGGTGCTTCCTCTTCTGTCGACCCATGCTGTTGATAAGAAAAAAAGACAACAACAGGTAATATTTGGCATCGGAGGTGAAATGTCAAAACGTCTCATCGATCTCGGCATGTCGGTGCATGAAGTTAATCCTGTTGTCGATCCTGAAGCCGCAAAATATGTTCTTGATGAAATGATAAGAGAAGCAGGTGTTAAAATGCTTTATCATACATGGGCATCCAACGTAATTATGGACGGGAATACAATAAAAGGTGTGTTCATCGAGAGTAAATCAGGGAGAATGGCTGTTCTCGCGAGGGTTGTCATTGATTGCACAGGAGACGGAGATATTTTCCATCTGGCAGGAGATAACTATGATACGATGAATTATGCCATCGGACTTGTTCACCGCCTGGGTAATGTTGACCGGATCAATAAGGATGCAATCGGATATGTCAAAAAGAGTATCGGCAATGAGACACCCCTGAAAAGTGTCAACTGGGTCAATATGTGGGGAAAAGAAAATCAGGATGCTCTCGATGTGACAAATCTTTCAAACCTCCAGATGGATTATCGAAGGGATATCTGGAACAGTGTGCTTGATCTAAGAAAAACACCGGGATATGAGGAAGTTTTTCTTCTCGATACAGCTTCACAACTTGGCGTCAGGGTGTCGAGGATACTTGATGGTGAATACAGACTGACACTTGAAGATACCATGACCTTCAGATCTTTCAGCGATGTGGTAGGAGTAAGCGGAGCATGGACAACCATGCTTTACAAGGGGAGAAAGGTCCCGAAATCCGAACGCCCCTGCTGGCAGATACCATATCGTTCACTGATCCCGAAGAAAACCGAAAACCTTCTTGTTGCGGGCCGTTGCTTCTGTTTCGAAAGAGAACTTGTGGAAGATACAAGAATAATCGGGACCTGCCTTGTTACAGGTCACGGTGCAGGTGCTGCTGCAGGACTTGCAGTAAAGGAGAATGAGTCACCAAGAAATATCAGTACAAAAAAACTAAAACAAGTTCTTACTCAGCAGGGCGCCTGGCTTGGATGAAAAAAAATATTTCAGCATCAGTTATCCGTACAATTTCTTTTTTGACAGCGGTTGTGTTTACAATTCCAGGACTGTGGAAAGGATTTCAGGGTATACATGTATGGCTGAGTCCGTTTTTAATGCTCAATTCCGTGTTTGCTCTGAAGAGTTTTGTTTTGTTGAACATACTTGCACTCCCGGTACTGGTATTGGTCATAATCCGAAAACGCTGGTTCTGTAAATGCCTTTGTCCTGCAGGATGGTGTTTCGACAAAGTATCAGCGATCAGCAAATCTGACAACAATGAATACAGGCGATTTCCCGATGTTGGCAAATGGATGGCATTTACATCGCTGACAGCTGCTTTGTTCGGATTTCCGCTGTTTGTTGTTTTTGATCCGTTGTCGATTTTTAACGGATTCTTCATTATCTTTTCAGGTAATATGGAAATTGCAGTAATACTTTCGTTATTTCTATTCCCGGTTCTGCTGGTGATCCATTTATTTTTTCCAGGAATCTGGTGCAGGAAATTATGCCCTCTTGGAGGGCTGCAGACAGGTCTGTGGGATATCAGAAGACACCTGGTTCAGCTGTTTACACGTAAAGGAATTGTGTCTGATACAGAAGTGCGGGGAAGAAAGTATTTTTTAATGTCGGGCGTCGGGCTGCTTGCAGGGTTGGTGCTACCCCGGATATTGAAGTCTCAGGAAAAAAATACTATACGTCCACCCGGAGCAACAGAACCTGTTATTTATAACCTTCTTTGCTGCCGTTGCAATAATTGTATCAAGGCATGTCCCACAAATATTATTATTCCTTATTCAGACTTAAATTTGCCGCTTTCATGGATGACTCCGGTGATAAGTTTTAAATCAGGATATTGCCTCGAGTCGTGTAATCTTTGCGGTAAAGTATGTCCCACCGGGGCGATCAC
>DNOQ01000005.1 GCA_003501665.1 Bacteroidales bacterium
TTATCATACTGGCTGACCGCAATAAGAACTACAGTTTTTGGCATTTACTAAGATCCTCAATTAATTTTCCTGCCGCTCTGGCGCATGCATTGTGATACCCGATAAAAGCATTGACCTGACATTTAAGGATTTTCTGTTCAGCCTCAACTCTTGCCATAGACCTCAGAAGTTCGTCAATCAAAGGTACTTCCTTTGGATAATCTTTTCTTAAACTTGATGACTTTTCCATGATTTTGATTTTTTTATTATTTGTTTTTTGTCAGGCTTATATACCCTGGCCTTATTTTTCGTATTAATAGTTTTTAATGAAATTTAAATATTCCTGTCTGGAATACAATGGCTTCCAGACAGGGTCAAGCATAAGTAGTTTTGACGAGAAGCAGGAAGGACCTTTAAGCAGATCCTCAATTATCGGGAATGCCCTATCCGGATCACCCAGAATGATATGTATCATTGCTAAAATAATTCCTGTATCAAGTTTATCAAGAATATTCTTTTCTGCCAGTTCCATGGCAATTCTTCCTTCCTCCAAAGCGTCTGACCGGTCTCCCTTCATGGCATAAGCTATTCCCATTGAACCGTGAAGCAGATAATTATTAAAATCATATGGAAGATTTTCTTTAAAGCTGACCAATGATGAATCAATATACTTTGCCGCTGTTTCGTTGTCATTCAGAAAAGTATAAATCTGTGCCAGTGATAAATACCTGTTTCCCCCGATCTTAAAATCAGAACCTTTCGCCTGAACAGCTGTATTTAATGCTTCCCTGTATTCTTTATCGAGGATCAGCATCCTGATTTGCAGTTCAGGCAAGGTATTTCCTGTCTCCCCGACAACTTTTCTGTAAACAGGCCATGCTTCCGAAGTATTTCCATACTTAAGTATGAGAGTTTCGATCTTGTTCATATAGGGAGCATACCATGAAGGCAATGCATCAATTGCTGCCTGATGATAAATAAGGGCGGAATCAAACTTGTGAAGATAGTTGTAAGAGAGACCTATGTTTGTAAGGAAAACTGATTCCTTCGGTTTCAGGCTTACAACTTTCCGCATCATTTGCTGAGACTTATCCCATTCTCCCATTTTCCTGTAAACCAGAGCCATATAAAAAAGCGGTTTGTAATCGCCCGGGGCAAGTGAAGCTGCTCTGGCAAAATGGATAAGTGCACTGTCAGGGTTATTGATACAGTAATAATAATAAAATCCCAGGGCATTCTCTGTTTCAGGAATAGTCTGACTTATCTGCCGGGCTTTCTTTATATCGGCAAGACATTTGTCGATATGAGAAGTATCCAGCTGTCTCAGATAATATCCCCACGATCGTGCCATGGCGCGACCTGCATAGGCTTCTGCAAACATGGTATCAAAAGAAACAGCTTTATCAAAATTTTCAATTGCAGATTTTATGCTCGTCAAATCGAGCATTTTATTTCCTAAAAGGTAACTGAGTATGGCATCGTTTGAAATTCTGTTACCTGTTATATAATTATAGAGAGCGTTTGAATTCAAAGTGGGTTCCTTTCCGATCAGTGCAAGTTCTCCTGGAGTGATACGCTTTTTAAGATTTAACACTACTGCGCCTGCGACATCTTTCGCGAAGAGAGAAATCATTTTTTCATCCCATTTATATTCTTTAGACCACAGACGCTTATTTTCCCCACGTGTTATCAGTTCAATCCATAAAGCAGTACCGGAACCTTCCTTCCTGAAATTCCCGACTATCATATAATCTGTGCCCGAATCTTTTATCAGTGAATTCAATTGTTCTTCATCACGGCATTGTTCCATCCTGAATCTTGAAACAGTTGATATCCCTTTTATATTATCGAGCTTGCTGTAAACCGTCTCAATCAGATTATCGGCTGCAACATTAAGGGCTGAATCATTTTCGGGAATTTTAAGCGGGACAAATGCAAATATTTTCTCCCTGCCCGGCTGGTATATATACCGGTATACAATTAAAGCGCCGGTTAAACAAATAATAACCAGGAGGCTTATCAGAATCTTACTTACCGGTTTGTAGAAGGATAAATTTCCCCTGAAACGGTCTTTGCCACCTGCTGATATTTCTGAATAACGCTGATCGGAGGATTTAATACTTTCACCGGGTTCACATCCCGATTTCATGCTGTAAATTATTTCAGCGACAGCATTTGCGACTTTATTTATCTGGTCGCGATAATAGGTTTTGTAAATATTATCTCCCGGATTGTCCTCGATGGCTCTCAAAGGTCTGTTAACTCCGGCTGATTTATAAATGAACTCGACGCCTCTCAGAATGCCTCCCAGGGTCTCTTCACAAAGTTTTGTGTCGTTCATATCAAGTTCATGTATCCTCACAGGGAGGACCCTGGTCGCAACATTTCTGTTCCTGAGTGTCACTTTCAATCCGAACCGGTCCCGGGATGCCTGCTCAATGAAGGCTTTAAGTTCATGCTCCCATGCAAAAGATCTGGTATCACAATAGGTCCTTGATATAACGGGAATGAAAATCAGGCATTTCAGTTTATCCCTGAGTGATTCATCCACATCATCTGTTTCAAGAAGACCATCATGCGGATTTTCATCAAAATAAATTGAAATATCTTCCTTGATTGTGGCCTCAAGTTCGCACTTAAGATGTTCGACAAAGGTGCTGACCCAGCCTTCTAATTTGTTGTCTTTCTGACGGTAGCTGATGAAGATGTCATATTCGTAACCGGGTATAAGGCTTGCCATGTTATCCGTTTATATGGATAAAGTTACGAAACAAAAAGACCCAAGTCAAATATTATACCGCCGGTTTCATCCAGATAAGCTGTTTTTCTATATTATCGCTGTCGATGCCTACTGCCAACTGCCAACTGCCAACTTGAAGATGAGTGGTGAGTTATGAGTTGTGAGATTAAGAATGTCAATAAATTCCTTTGATCTCTGATAAATAAAACCCGGATTGTTGAAACAATTTGGGATTTGCATCGTATTTTTGTTTTTAGGATTGTCTAAATCTCTGAAATATCAATGTCGGGCAAAAAGAAGGTTCTGTATATTTTTCTGATTTTCTCTTTTATAACGGTTTCCGGTCAGGAGACGCCATTGAATCCGGTATCGAACAAGGTTTTTACTCCTTACGTATTTAATCCTGCAATTGCAGGAAGTAAAGATTTTCTTTCAGCAGACCTGCTGGCGGCCCTTCAGAATAAACAGTATACCCAGTTGCTTGGTATAAATACAAGGCTTAAAAAGAAAGGGAACGATTATTTTCATAATCAGGGTATTAAAGAATTTTCAAATATCGGCATCGGAGGATATGTTTTTAACGATCTGATCGGTGATTACCGGAATGCCGGCATCAGTATTGCAGCTGCATATCACATACCTCTGGGCAG
>DNOQ01000263.1 GCA_003501665.1 Bacteroidales bacterium
CCCATTTGTGAACCATCCTCAAGAGGACCGTCGTTGTATGAATTTAGTGCATCACCCGAATAGGGTTCATCCTGAAGCTCCCAGGCTGAATTTACATAATCAGTGACACCTTCCGGCTGTTTACAGATCAGGATGGTCAGGATATTATTTGCCGAATCATAACTCCCCATGATACCCTTTGATCTTAAGGGAGGAAGACCTATCTTACCCCTGTTCTTACCATCACATCTGAAGAATATATGTTCTCCTTCCACTTTCAGCCTGTCCGATGCGATCTTTCCGAAATAGTTGTCATTTACCGGCGGTCCCATTATTTTTTCATCTCCGGGATTAAACGGGATAACTACCACAACAGACGGAGATGGAGTGAACATCCCAAGCATCCATATCGATAAGAGTCCTGTCTCTTTCTTCCAGTCTGCAGTGCCTTTATTTGTTATGCTGTTATCCGACTTATAAGCTACAATGTTAAGGCCGTCAGGTTCTATGCCTGTCTGCTTCCTGACTGCTTCTTCGGATAGAATGATAACTTCTCTTTCTATTGCGAATTTGAGCGGAGTTCCGTTGTAATTAAAGGTTTCCACGTCACATGCAAAAAGTGCCGAGGTATCTGTCTGATTTATGACCTTCCAGGGATCTGTATCGATGAAGGATGGTGTCTGCCAGTTGTCATAAATAAATTCATCCCCCTTTTTAAAATAGATCGAAAACTGTCCGCCTTCAGGGCCGAGCCATAATCTCTCCTCACCTCCGTAGGCATTAATGTGAGGCTGAATAACACCGGCTTCAATTAGCTTATGGTTGATCCATCCGAAGCTGAATCCATTGTCACCTTCGGCGGTGCTGGTCATCACTCTTCCCTGCCATGCCGGGATCAGAGCTATTGCAGAGTTGTCTCGTTTAAGTTCTATAACCTGAACATATCTGCTCAGGAAGTCACGGTTGTATCCATACTGACTCGTGATGTCTGATGCCATATCTTTTGTTTTTTGGTTTTCACTTTTGGTCCTTCCACCACATGATGACAGCAGGGTCGGGATGATCAGAAAAATAATTAGCCGGTTCATACTGTATTTTATTATTTTTAAAACTTAGTGATCCTTAGTGTCTTAGTGTCTTCGTGGCAAAAAAAATAAGGCCACTGAGACACGAAGTCACTAAGATACACAAAGAATAAATCATTATGAGAATTAAATTTGCATGAACTTCTTACTATGGGAAAGAGATATTTATGTGGTCTGGATGTTGAAGAGATCGGTGAACTGATAAAGGCCGGCGGATTTAATCATGCTCAGGCTGTTACTGTTGCCGGGATGTTTTATAAAAAAGGAGTTCCGGGACTCAATGAGACAACAAGAATACCTAAAAGTCTCAAAAAGTACCTGTATGATGTCGCACAAACCGGGATATATCCGCCGGTAAAATCGGAAGAGTCAGCTGACGGAACAAAAAAATACCTTTTCATCAGTCCTGAAGGAAAGAAATTTGAGACAGTCTATATTCCCGAAGGCAAAAGAAAAACAGTATGTGTTTCAACCCAGTCGGGTTGTCGCATGGGATGTCCTTTTTGTGTTACGGGCGGGTATGGTTTCCACGGCAACCTTACGGCGAGAGATATAGTTAACCAGGTTCTTGGTATTCCTTGTCATAATGAAGTAACCCATGTGGTTTTCATGGGGATGGGAGAACCTCTCGATAATCCTGACAATGTACTGAAGGCTGTCAGAATATTCAGCGCTGAGTGGGGCATGGCAATCAGCCCGCGTAATATTACTGTTTCGACAGTGGGGATCACACCTGCATTTATCCGGTTTCTGAGGGAATCGGAATGTAATCTTGCTTTAAGCCTCTATTCCCCTTTTTCTGAAGAACGGGCTGGTGTTGTACCTGCAGAAAAGATTTACCCGGTAAGGGAAATAATCAGTATTATGGCAGCCTGTCAGCTTAGCAGGAAACGCAGGCTGAGCCTGGCATATATTATGATTCAGGGGGTAAATGATACCGGCAATCATCTGAATGAGCTGATCAGTTTAACAAGAAATACCCGGATAAGGGTTAATCTGCTTCCTTATCATGCTGTAAGGGATGATGATAAAAGATCGTCATCTGAAGGAAGACTTCAATTTTTCAAACATAACCTGGTGATGGCAGGAATATCTGCTTCAGTCAGGAAATCAAGAGGTGAAGATATATCTGCGGCATGCGGGTTACTGGCATCGGGAATGAGATAATCTGAAAATTTTTTAACCGCAAAGGTCGCTAAGCCCTCCTTCGCTTTCGCTTTGGAGGGTAAGAAAGCGCAGAGATCGCAAAGCATAGTGTTGCACCATTACCCTTTGCGCACTTTGCGTATCCTTTGCGCACTTTGCGGTTAATGATCATTTACCAGCTGGAACATATATTCATCAAGGTAACCGTCGGTGGTTTTTATCCAATCCTTTTTGATTCCTATCTCAATGAATCCTATTTTTTTGAACAGATCGATGCTTTCGCAATTATTACCCAGGATATTGCACCAGAGCTGATGAAGCTGCAGTGTTTTAAAGCAATATGCGGTAATACAATTAAGTGCCATTGTGGCATAACCCTTTCTTCTCTGCTCTTCGTCGGCAATGAGTATTCCAATACCGGCTCTCCGGTGAAAATGGTCAAAGTCAAAAATGTCGATAGTGCCTATTGTCTGCTTTCCGGCAATAAGATCAATCATAAGCCTCAGTTGTCCGGTTTCATAAATACTCTTATGAGAATTTCTTATATACCTTTTGAGAGTGTATTTCGAAAACGGTGTAACTGTATTGCTGATGATCCAGTATGAACTGTTATTCTCCCATTCGTAAAGTAATTCAAGATCTTCAGGTTCAATTGCCCGTAATCTTATTTTCTGATACTTCATTTGTTAATAATATTATTTTAAAGGTCATATAGTTTGTCCTTCACAGCTGAAAAACCCACATTCCGCTTCAGCCCCGTTAAAGCGGAGTGTGGGTTATATAAAATCAGCATTACCGATTAAGTTAAGCTCAGCTATTCGGTATCTGTTATGTAGGCATCCGCGAATCCCAGGCCTTTAACATAATTCAGATACTTCTCAGCATCAGTTTTGTCATAGAAAATCCCGATTATATATTTATTTTCGGTTCCTTCTTCTTTGGTCCGGATAACTAATTTTCCACTGAGATCAAGTCTGCTGAAATAACCTGAACTGAGTTTCTGTGGCGATTTTGCCAGCACAATAAAATATTTGTTTGTTGCCGGATTCACCAGTTCATTTGGTGTTTCGGTATCATGCCTTATAACTATCCCCGTACTCTGATCAATAATCCCGATGGTTGCTCTTCTGTTATATTTTCTTCCTTCGGGATTATCGGTTCCGTTCCGGTTTGTATTTATTGCTGCGAAATTTGATTCGCCGAATGCTTTTTTGACCATCCTGTTTGCTGTGATACCCGATGCAGCAATGTAATCAATTACTGTCTGGGCTCTTTTATCAGCAAGCTTTCTGTTATAGATGATGCTTCCGAGTGCATCGGTATACCCTGCAACCTCGATTTTGAGTTCCGGATAATTTTTAAGGATTGTTTTAAGAGTTTCGAGGCTCTCTTTTGCATCGCTGTCAAGTGCATGGCTGTCGAAAGCAAAAAGTACATTCCTTATCATGAGGAATTCACCGGTCACGGCTTTTTCAGGGATAAGGGTCGGATTAATATTCATGTAGTGACTCAGGAAGTAAAGCGGCAGACTAAGGTTTGTTGTATCTGTTTTGTAACCGATATGACCTACGATCAGGTGATAATCTCCCGGTTTGAGATCAAATGCGAATGAACCGTCGTAATTGACAGGTATATTCTCCACAATTGTGCCTTTTTTGAGTTCCTTAAGGATCATTTGTGCCTGCGACGGGATAACATTCATTCCGTCACCAAGCCTGATCATTCCTTCGGTCCTGGTTATTTCGTCAGCAGGATCTACTCCGACAATTGCATAAATATTTCTTGTCCCTGTTTTTTCATCATACAGGCTTGTTATAAATCCCGGGGCATTATTATTCAGGTGGAAGAAGATATTCCGGGCTGTTGTATTGAAGGCAAAAGGCATTCCCACGGGCCGGTCCCAGTTTCCGTACCTGTTGATGACTGACCGGAAAAGGTCATATCTTCCCATGCTCATATGACCTGTCGAGCTGAAGAGGAGCGCGTCATTGTCAGGATCAAAGAAAGGAGCATCTTCATCCTGGGCAGTATTTATGACATCTCCGAGATTAACAGGTTCTCCCCATGTACCTGAAGTTGTTTTTTCGGATACCCAGATGTCAAGTTTGCCAAAACCACCGGGACGGTTGCTTGAGATGTACAGTTTTGTTTCATCGGGGGTTATAAAACCATGAGATTCCCAGTAAATAGTATTTACAGGCTTGCCGAAATTTCTTATTCTTGTCCATGTTGAACCTGTTCTCTGGCTGAAATAGAGGTTTCCATCATTCCCGTCGTCGATATAAAGTACCAGAAACCGTCCGTTGCCTGAAACTGAATTGGTGTACAATCTGTCGAGGCCTCCCAGCTGTTGTGTGATATCAACGGGTTCCTCCCATGTACGGTTTTTGTAGGAGCATAAAATCCGGTTCTTTCCTTCCACCTTTTGAGTGAATATAAAAACAGAATCATTTTTTGAAACAACAGGATTAATTGCACCCGGGTAATCGTTCAGCCATGGAGCAAATAATTCCGATAATATCCTTACGGGTTTCTTTTTGGCTTCCATTGCATACCTGCAGTCTCTTATCTGCAGGTCAAAATAATCTGACATTTCTACATCCTCTTCACTGGTTCCGAGTTTCTTTTTCAGATCGGTGAAAATTGCTAAAGCCTTTTCAAGATTATCGTTCAGGTGATGAGCTTCTCCGAGATAACGGTATGTATCCAACGGCGCCTTCTGGCCGGTCTCGGAGTATTCTTTGCTGCTGGCTGCAACATTTTTGGATGCAGATTCAAGAAGTTTCAGTGCTTCTGCTTTTTTACCGTCAAGATGTAAATAGCAGATCCCAAGCCTGGCCTGGATATTTGCATTGCCGGGAAAAGCTTTAAGCAGCGGTTCGTAAAGCGAAGCAGCTTTCTCAAAATCCTTGTCGTAATTAAAGACAGCATTGGCGTTCTGCAAGGATCTGTTAAAATCCTTAATGTTTATTTCCTGCGAATTCAGAATACTGAAACAGTTGATAAGCAGTAAAACAGTTAAATTCTTCCTGGTAAATGGGTTCATTATCGTAATACTTTTTTAATGAAGATCTCATCGGGATAACCTCTCTTCAGGAGTTCCATTCTCCATGCTTTCGCTTCATCCTGTGTTTTGAACTGTCCTGTGGTGTACCTGTAAAACCGGTCCTTTTCGTTATACATCACTTTTATGTCGGCAATATACCTGAAGTAGCTGACATCAACCGGGTTATAAAGAGCCATAACCTGAACCGTATAATAAAGGACACCGGGTTCATCTGTTCCATCGGAGATATTCAGAACGTTAAGATTCCTGATCAGTAAGCTTGAATCGACTGAAGCAACCGAAGGTATTCCGGCAAGATTTATCCTTTCATATTCAGTTGCGATCAGCGATGAATCGCTTATCAGTATAACATCATCGAGAGTTATCAGTAAATCGGGACTATTACCTGTTATTGTGGTATCAATTGAAGCCGGGAGATAACCTTCACCGGAATAGATAATTCTGAATTCGCCCGGAGCAACGGTCATAGTGTATGAACCTGTGGTCTTATCAGGAGAGGTCCTGTAAAGTGTTTCGCCCGATAATTTATTCAGCAAGGCGATATAACAATTTTTATCAACTGCAGAAGATGCATCATCAAGCCTGAGATTGCCGGTTATTTCGTATATCTGGTTGACATCGGGTCCGCCTATTCCAAGATAGAAAATATCTCTCTTCTTGTAATCGGTTTTCATTGAATAATATGCATTCATTCCGTTATTAACGGGCTGAAAGAATTTATCATCATCTGTCGAATTTATGGGATATCCGAGGTTCTCCGATTTTCCCCAGCCACTATTTACCAGCTGACACCGGTAATTGTCGAAACCGCCCATCGAATTATGACCTTCCGAACAGAAATAAAGCAGTGAATCATTGCCCGTTATAAAAGGATTATCCTCATTATAAGGTGTGTTTACAGCAGTTCCCAGGTTTACCGGAATTCCCCAGTCGCCTGCAGCATCAATTTCCGAAACATAAATATCCAGTCCGCCCTGCCCTCCTTCCCTGTTACTGGTGAAATAAAGCTTTTTGCCGTCGGCAGATACGGAAGCATGTGATTCGTAATATTTTGTATTGATATTCCTGTTAAGTTTTATTATCGGTGTCCAGCTCTCATTTACATATTTTGAAGAATAAATATTCCCGTCAAAATTATCGTTTTTGTAAAGGAACAGTTCTGTTCCGTCGTGATTAAGGGAGCAGGTCGAACAATCTTCACCCGCACTGAGCTGCGAGGTTATTTCGACAGGTGTTTGCCAGCGGCCTCTGATTTTCTTCGAAAAATATATTACATTAACAAGTCCGCGTCGCTCGGTATAGACTAAAGTGTTGCCGTCAAAACTCACGGCTGGATTTTCATTCATTGATCCCTGGCTGAACTCATCCCCGAGCATCCTTTTACTGATGGAAACCGGATTTTCCCCAAACCGTATGGCATTTTCACAGGCAAGTATTTGCTGATCAACAAATGCAAGATTTTGCATTCCCCCTTTTTTCCCGGTCTCCTGTGCCAGATTCCGGAAATTCCTGAAAGTAGCCAGACTTTTATCAAGTTCATTATTTATCATATATGCCCTGGCAAGGTAAAACCATGTGTCAAGGGGAGCACGCTTTTCCCTGAGAGATTTTGTTCTGGCATCATAGCTTGCATTTTTAACAGCTTCTTCAAGATAAGGAATAGCTTTTTCCTTTTCGTCAGGTATGTTGAGGTAGCAAGTCCCGATTTTGTATTTTATATTAAGATTTTCCGGATCATCCAGGAGAAGATACAACTGGTTCGCCAGATCATATTCTTCGTACAGATAATGTACTTCGGCCTGCTTGTATATTTCCTTCATCTCTTTTGCCGATTGTGACGACAGATTCAATGGCAGAAGGATCAGAGTTAACAGCTGAAGCTTTAGAATCCTTGACTTTACTCTGAACTTATTCATAATAACAAATGTAGTGTTTTATAAAGTGTAATCCTGAAGATTTGTGATTATTTTATCTGAAGGTTATTTTGTAGATATCATAATCTCCCGCACCTTCAGCTTCCTTGTATATTGCGATGTAACCCGATTTTCCTTTTGCTGT
>DNOQ01000046.1 GCA_003501665.1 Bacteroidales bacterium
GAACCTTGAATTTTGAACCTTGAATCTTGAATCTAACTAATAATATCTGGCAAAATGAATAAAACTGTTATTTCAATTAAATTTTTACTGCTGATCCTGGTATTGATAACAGGATGTGGCAGGGATGCTAAGGTAAGCAATGATTACCGGAAAGTGGGTCCCCAGCCTGACGGGAGTATTCTGGTGCCTTCGAACCAGCTGTTGAGGCCGGCAGGCTTCCAGGTCTTACTGCCTGGCCGTCCTGTAGATCTTATCCTGACAAAGGATGAAAGATTCCTTCTGGTGAAGAACAGATCCGACCTTGATCTGATAAGGCTCAGCGACAGAACAGTTTTGCAATCACTTCCTTATGATCAGAGCGGTGCCTCATTTACAGGTATCTGCTTGTCACCCGATGGCCGGACTGTATATGTTACAGATGCCAGAGACCGCATTTGTGTTGCTTCATTGGATAATAATAACATAATGCAATGGAAGGATCCGGTTATTTTACCCAGACCGGCAATAGGTGGTTTTCCTGCACCGGGAGGGGTTGCAGTAAATGAAAAAGGGGATAAGATTTATGTCACTCTCAGCCGCAATAATTCACTGGGCATAGTATCTTTTCCTTCGGGATTAATAGCTGAAATTCCGGTCGGAGTTGCTCCATATGATGTTCTCGTCTTTTCATCCTCAAAATTATACGTCAGCAACTGGGGAGGCCGTCAACCGGTTGAAGGCGAATCAGTATACAATACCTCGGGAAGCAGTGTCCTTGTTGACCCGGAAACGGGAATCGCAAATAACGGAGCAATATCCGTGGTTGATCCGGAACGGAAGTTGCAGACCAAAGTAATTGAAGTTGGTCTCCATCCTTCGGGAATGGTTTTAAGCCCGGATCATAAATTATTGTATGTTGCTTGTTCAAACAGCGACCAGATATCCGTTATCAATACCCTGACCGATGAAGTGGAAAAAACAATTTCCGTACAT
Organism: Bacteroidales bacterium; assembly: GCA_003501665.1. Taxonomy (GTDB): domain Bacteria; phylum Bacteroidota; class Bacteroidia; order Bacteroidales; family VadinHA17; genus LD21. Next base: position 973 of record DNOQ01000046.1, read on the forward strand.
TTCCTTGATGATATTCCTTTCGGTAGCGGTCCGGGTGACCTCACTATTTCACCCGACGGAAATTTTCTGTTTGTTGCAAATGGTACCGAGAATTCAATTTGTGTTATTAAAACGGGCGATTCACCGGAAATTCTGGGATCAATCCCGACAGGCTGGTACCCGGGTTCGGTTATCCTGAATAAAACAGGAAATACTCTTTTTGTGGCAAATGTTAAAGGTACAGGCTCCCGGAACCAGAGAACCGACAGAAAAGGGTATAATTCACATGATCACATGGGATCAGTATCCATCATAAAGGTCCCCGGTAAACGTGAACTTCAAAAGATGACGGAAACCGTACATCTGAATAATTCGTATGCACAGATGCTGAAAAAACTTCATCCTGCAGATAAATCAAAAAAGAGAGTCCCGGTCCCTCTTTTACCGGATCAGACATCCTTTTTTAAACATGTCGTTTATATAATCAAGGAAAATCGTACTTATGACCAGGTATTCGGGGATATGCCACAGGGTGACGGTGATACAAGTCTCGTTGAATTCGGAAGAGATGTAACACCCAACCATCATCTTCTTGCTGAAACATTTGTCCTTCTGGACAATTTCTATTGCAGCGGTATATTAAGTGCTGACGGCCATCAGTGGACGGATGAGGCTTATGTGACCGATTACCTTGAAAAATCCTTCGGAGGTTTTACACGAAGTTATCCGTACGACGGAAATGATGCCCTTGCTTATGCCAGTTCGGGATTTATCTGGGATAATGTACTGCGGCACGGACTTACTTTCAGGAATTATGGTGAATTTGTAAAAGCAGTGATCGAACCTGCATCGGCTACATTCACTGATATCTATCGTGACTTTACTGAAGGTACAAAAAATATTAAAATAAAAGCAGAAGCAAATCTGGAACAACTAATTCCTTTCATCTGTCCGACATACGTGGGTTTTCCGAACAAGGTTCCCGATGTTTACCGGGCTGCTGAATTCATAAAGGAGCTGAAGGAATTCGAGAAAAACGATAATTTCCCGAATTTCATCATTATGCTTTTGCCAAATGACCATACCTCGGGCACACGCCCGGGCTTACCAACACCTCAGGCAGCGGTTGCGGATAATGACCTGGCTCTCGGACAAATTGTTGAGGCAATTACGGAAAGTAAATTCTGGAAAGAAACCTGTATACTCGTTACGGAAGATGATCCTCAGGCAGGACTGGATCATGTTGATGGCCACAGGACAGTGGGTATGGTGATCAGCCCCTACACAAAAAGGGGAGAGGTAATTTCAACATATTACTCGCAGATCAATATGGTCAGGACAATTGAAAATATCCTGGGGCTTCCGCCGATGAACCAGCTTGATATGACTGCCGAACCAATGACTGATTGTTTTACGGATAAACCCGATTTCACACCATATAAGGCACTGAAGAATAATATCCCTCTTGATCAGCTCAATCCTGCTCTTACTTCTCTTTCGGGCGATCAGCTCTACTGGGCACAAAAATCACTTGAACAGGATCTGGATGATGTCGATCGTATTGACGAGGATACTTTCAACCGTATCATCTGGCACGCCGTTAAAGGGTATAACAGGCCATATCCTGTTATAAAGAACAGTAATTTCTGATAAAGGGATTACACAGGTTAATACATAAATGTGCTTAATTTATTGTATGCCTTTGTGTTACTTAGTGATAGCCTTTGAGCTCCTTTATGGTAAAGAAATAATTAACCACAAAGTCACACTAAGGATTTCACAAAGGATTCACAAAGTTTATACTATTACTCTATAAAACTTTGTTTTTTTAACAAATTTTAAAGATCATTTCCTGCTTTTTAAAAAGTAATATTTGCGAAATTATTTGAGCTCCCAAATGACTTACCCGGTACCGGGCAGTGTTTTGTATTTTAGTAATTAATTTGTGAGCCCGTAATTTAGCAATTAACCGAGTAACCTTATTACTCAATTGTTTATCCGAAAGAGTCTCTTTTTGAAAAACTTTAAATTTTTCTAAAAGCCCTCTTATTATACGATTGGTAAACCCTCTAATAGCGAAGGCCCCACTATTAATAGCTTCAAAAACCGTACAATTGAAATCGCTTAACAAATTAAAGCCGGAAAATCGTCGCAGGTTTTGGCTTCTGGCAGATAATTTTGTTTCTACGGGACAGGAAATTTCTCCAATTTTACCAGTAAGCAAACTGGTTGGATTTACTTCTGCCAAAGAATTAAGATAACGTTCATTACAAGCTTTTGACACTTCGGCATAACGATACAGGTTGGCAATACTTTTGCCCATCGGCGCCCATTTTTTTTTGTTTTGTGGTGCAGATACTTTAAAAGCGCCCGGATTATTGATTGTGGTTTCCACTCTCAGAACATTGGATTTGTCGTAGAGTTTTATTGAATTACGATCAAGTTTAAACTTTACACGAAATCCTTGTCCGAAAAAGTGTTTTCGGTCGGAGACGGCTTCTCCCTTGCATAAACCATGAACAGTACGGCCAAAAAAAGTAAAAACATCATCACCCATCTGGCACAATGATGCGTATTCTATAAATTTGGGCATTAGTAATGCTAATTGTTCCCGTTCTTTAAACATTACATCGGTAGCATATTCGCATTGTTCAACATACCACTGATAAGCATGGCCATTAAATATTTCTTTAATACGCGGCAGGAATGAGTTTATTTTAGCGGCAAAGTTGTCAAAAGTGGCATACCATTTCTTTTCAATAAATTTATCGGCAATATGCTGTGCCCTTTTGAAGTCTTCTACCCACGTAACACTATTGTCAAAAGAAGTGAATTCTATACCTTCATTCCCCAATTGGCGTTTTAAATATTCTTTTCCATTAAGGTAGATTTGTATAGAAAAAGGAAACCAGGTTTGTAAGCGGATGTGCATTAAGCCAAGTTCTTTATCGTTATAATAAAAGTAGTAATGTTGACATTTCCGGTATTCGCTATGTTTTTCCAGCTTGCCTGTTTGTTTATTGTAAATAACACTCAAGGCATAACAAGGCTCAACCGCCGATAAAACACAGACTAAACCTGTAGCAATATTACTTTCCCTTATAATATCTCTGGCAATATCCTCTTTGCTTATTTCTGAACTTCGTAAATACTGGTAATGACAACCTGTTTGTTTTATAGTGCATTCAATATACTCCTTAATTTTTGAGGTTATTTTTAATACATATTCTTTATAATCCTTGAGTTGAACTTGCTCTTTATTTAAAAAGTAATAAAAATTATTATTATGATAAAACTCTGTGATATAGCCCTTTATCATGACGCGATCATTACCTCGTAAAACGCCGCTAATATGTTCTTTAAACTGAGTGATAAACTTTTCCATAAATAATTAATTTCCTATAAAGTTAGAAAACTCTCTATCTTTGTTTGTAGCCTTGTGCTACTTTAGGAATTAATCAGGTTA